>JAHJMN010000116.1 GCA_018821305.1 Myxococcota bacterium | reverse complement strand
GTGTCCGGAAATTCGCTTCGCGAAGAATTTTATTAAAAATTCTATCCGGCCACTATTAATATTTTCAACACCTTGCGGTCACTGTCCTGAATCAAAAACTGACGAAAAATTTAAAAACCTGTATTTCAGGACAGTAACTAAATAAAATAAATCCTGAATTATTTATTCTTTATTACATAATTGGGGGGATTTGCCAGGTAACAACTTTATTTATGCTGATAATCTTTTGTATAATATTTAAAGATAGAATTGAGGAAGCAAGTAAAGAATATATCCACTTTAATCTGGTTTTGTTGTTCTTTTTCCACATTTTTTACATGCAGTATAAAATCAACAGGATCCCAACGGAAAAAAAGAAGAAAAATAAAACAGAAGAGTGAGGTCATTCACATCTATGTGACGGGCTGATATGCTTTCGCCTGTGCGGGTACAGGCTCATGATCCGTTCATTCAACGTCGCGTGAGGATTCAAGGTTTTCTTTTATTTCTATTGGATTTGAATTGATTGAATTGCCTCAGGATAATACCCCTGATTCCCTGCGTCCTGATTCCCTGTCTGCGTCCTGAAATATTTCTTTAAATTCAGTCTGTTACTCGATTTTCCGCATTTTTACGCTGATTTCGGCGTCCGGGGGGCGGATGTACAGGGGCTGAGAGGTAACCGTATCGGCAAAATCAGAGGCAATAAGTTTGTTTATGCAGGCTTTGAAAAGCAACTCCGGGGTGATTTCATTTTGTGTGGAGAAACGGCCTTCTACTAAAAGGGGAGCGATGGTCGCAGCTTGCTCTGCTGGTGCATTTCCCGTTAAAAACCAATCTTCACAGGCTGTCACCTGGCTGCATATTTCCTCGGGAGTAATCAGTGTTCCTGTCCCTGATTTTCCGTCTCCTTCCCAGTCCGTGTAGAAATCCCGTCGCCGGGCATCGATTAAAACTACTTTATTCGGGTGACTGGCAGGAGCCGTAAGTCGAAAAATATCAAACGCACTCACTGTAATTATTGGTTTTTTTAAGGTCCAGGCAAGAGTCTTTATGGTTGTGAGGCCGATGCGGATACCTGTGAATGTGCCGGGGCCGACACCCGAAGCAAAAACATCAATTTCGTTCAGAGAGATACCAGCGACCTCACAAACCGTTGAAATAAGGCCCAAAAGTCCTGGACCATGACTGCGTTCTTTGCTTTCAGTTGAAGAAATCAATTTGATTGACAAAATATCGTATCGGCTCTCATCTTCTTGTTGAATTGACCCGAGGGCAACGCAGGAAACTGTGGAAGATGTATCAACACATAGAATATAAGTCATAAAAAACCTCAATTTTGATAAAAATTGAATTCGGGCAAGCAATTTCGCATTGCGAAATGCAAGTGGTTAAGTTTATTTTCCCTGAACATCCGCAGGTTTAATGCACCCGAGGGCCCCTTCGGGAATGGGAGACAGGTTTTCCGCCGCGGCTTCGCTTCCCGTGTGAGTGTTTCGCTTTGTGGTATTCTGTCCCTTATCCCTGAATACCCTCGTGAGATCGTTTTTGAATCCGAAAACCATTAAAAGAAGGATGAACCCAAGTCCCGCCCAGGTTACAGCGGCCCTCACATTAAGGCTGAGGGGACGTCGCATAATTGCTTCAACAATAAACAGCAGGATGTGACCGCCGTCGAGTACTGGAATCGGTAGAAGATTAAGAAGGGCAAAGTTCAACGAAATCAGTGCCATAATCTGAATAAAGAAGAAGAATCCCTGTTCGGCGGCCATTTTAGCCATCTGGGCAATCATAACCACGCTACCGACATTTTCCCGATCCAGAGAACCGGTAATCATGTACCAGATACCCATGACCATGCCTTTTGAAAGCTCCCAGGTAGTTATAACGCTTTCTTTCAAGGCATATGTAAAACGTGATTTAACCGGAACTTCCGCTGGCATGTCCATTTTACGCCAGACATTGAGTCCTAAATCATAACGCTTTTGTTTTGTCCCCAGTTGATCCACGTTGGAGATTATATCCAGTTTTATTGCGGCGGAGTGGAAGCAACTTCCTCCATTGGATGGAGAAACCCAACTGACACAGAGGCGACTTTGGACATTTCGTGCTAAAACTTCCTCAAATTCGCTCATGGACTGGATACTGTCTTTTGAAGGAAGACACTGCCCGGGTTTTTCCCCGGATTTCATGGGTCTGATGCTCCACAGGCGGTCTCCGGGCATTATTCCCCAGCGTTTTGCTGGACCATCGCCGGTATCGCTGACAAAAAGTTCGCCTTTTTCAATGCCTTTAAGGTCATCGAGACCTTTTATGCTGATCATTTCCAAAGCGCCCTGGGAAAGACCGGTGAGTTCATCAAGGGTTCCCGAGGCACGGATAACAAAGACTTTCATTTCTCCTGCGGGGGCCTTTGCAAGGAAGGCTTCATATTCCGGCCAGAACCGCAGAGGTTGAAATTTTCCGGCGGCTTCAATGCCGGTAATAAGATCTCCCGTGCGGAAACCGGCTTTATACGCGGCAGACGAAGTGTCAATAAGGCCGATGGAAGGACGCGTACCATTTAAGAGCACACCGGCTTTTCCGATGCGGGTCATGAGTCCCACGGCATTACGACCGACGGAACTTGCAGGGGTCACAGTGAGGGAAATTATGCCTTTTCCAGGACGCTCAACTTTCAGATTGAGTTTTTCCCCGGGAGAATCGGATACAATCCTGCGAAACTGATCGAAACTCTGAACTTTCGTGCCATCAACGGAGACAACTTTATCGCCACTGCGCATGCCTGCAACATATGCCGGCATACCGGGAAGTACTGTTCCCATCTGTGCTGGAAGAACTTTATCCACGGTTATAAAATAGGAAAAAAACAAAAAGATCGGCACTATAAAATTGACGATGGGCCCGGCGGCTACTACGAGGATTTTTTTACCCAGACTTAGAGATGCCAGAGTTCTTTTTTTATCCTCTTCACTGATGGGTTCGTTAGGATCTTCCCCGATCATTGATACATAGCCACCCAGTGGAACCAGAGACAGCCGGTATTCCGTTTCACCCCATTTGCGCTTCCACAGGGACGGGCCGAAACCAAGGGAGAATGCCGTAACTTTCACATTAAAAGCTTTTGCAGTGAGGAAATGCCCGAGTTCATGCAGGAAAACCAGTGGGCCAAGAAGGATTAAAAACCAGATTATTGTCATTTTATTACCTGTCAGACATCAACGCGTTCAACGGTGCCGAGGGGTTCTCCAAGGAAAAGTTCACCCACAGTTTCAATATGGCTTGTGTCTGTGACGCAAGTTTTGAGCACACCTTTGCGCTCAGAATCGGGGTTTTCAAGACCGCGATCTTTCAGAATTTCCCCGATAACGTAAGAAGAGGAGACGCCGCTGTCAATAAGGGAAACGCTGTGTCCGAAAATTTCCGAAGATGCTTCATTAATTACGGCGGAAAGAAGAGGGTAGTGAGTACATCCTAAAACCAGAGTGTCCATATCCGGCAAAATAGCGTGGAGAGCTTGCATATAATGAAGAGCCGTAAGTCGAGGAACCTCTCCTGAAAGCCAGCCTTCTTCTGCTAAAGGAACAAACAGTGGGCATGCAAGTCCCTGGGTAGTTACTTTTCCAGCGGAAATCTCACTTATGTGATGAGCATAACTTCGACTTTCCACGGTTCCCCGGGTGCCAATGACACCCACGAGGCCATTTTTAGTAGCACTGCAGGCAGCTCTTGCTCCCGGTTCAATCACACCGATTACAGGAATATCTAAAGCACTGCGCAGGGCTTTAATGGAGTGCGCACTCGCTGTGTTGCAGGCAACCACAAGGACTTTGATACCGGCGGCATGTAGAAATCTGGCATTATTGAGGGAATACCTGATTACTGTCTCTGGGCTTTTGGTTCCGTATGGAACCCGGGCGGTATCTCCGAGGTATATAATGTCTTCAGATGGAAGTTTTCGGCGTAATGCCCTTACGACGGTAAACCCGCCTACGCCGGAATCAAAAACGCCAATTGGTAGTGAAGAACGATCGTTTTCAGCCATATTCTAGAACTCCAGCACAATTCCTACGGGGCAGTGATCGCTGCCGTATACGTCATTTAAAATGAATGCGTCTTTAAGGAAGGGTTTGAGCCCTTCAGTGATATAAAAGTAATCAATTCGCCATCCTACGTTGTTGTCACGGGCGTGAAAACGATAGTCCCACCAGGAATAAGCACCTTCTATCGGTCCCTTCAGATGACGAAATGAGTCCACAAAACCCGCGGAAAGATAGGTGTCCAGCATCTGACGTTCAATCAAAAGAAATCCTGAATTTTTCTCATTATTTTTAGGCCTTGCAAGGTCGATACTGCGATGGGCGATATTAAAATCACCACATATGGCTATTTCCCGGGCGGAAGCGATATCTTTTTTAAGAATTTTCAAAAAATCTGCATAAAATTCCATTTTATATTCGAGACGTTCAGCACCGCTGGTCCCATTTGGGAAATAAACATTATAAAGGACGAACTTTTCGAAATCTGTGCGAAGGACTCTTCCTTCAGTGTCATATTTATCAATTCCCAGACCTGCAGTGGTTGGGGCATCGGAAAAGTCCGGTTTCAAGAATGTGGCAACTCCGCTGTATCCTTTACGTTTTGCGCTGGCAGAATGAATCTGTGAAAAAGGCCCTTTTTTCAACTCTTCAGGAAACTGCTCCGGGGAAGCCTTTGTTTCCTGCAGACATAGAACATCACAGTCACAAGCCTGCATGAAAGAATCAAAACCTTTTTTAAAAACCGCACGAATTCCATTAACATTCCATGATATCAACTTCATTTTTAAAAAAACCTTTTTAATCAAAATTGAGCATATTTACGAAAACATACTGTTAAGCCAGGCTTTCCCTCCTGAAAATGCCGGGAGCCACCTCAGGCACATATAACATAAAAACATCATTATGAATAAAGTTTTCCGATTACAAGGATGAGGGGACAATCTTCATGGTTTTCAAAAATAAATTTGGAAATCTCAGAGATTAAGGTAAGGTTTTTAATATTACATTCTAACGAAAGGATGTTGTTTTGAAAAGTTGGCTCTTTTTTATAACAAGTTTGTTTGTGTTTGCTGCCATGGGGTGCAGGGATAAAAATCCAAGTGGGTTTTCAACTTTTATTTCAAAAATAGATTCAGTTGTAATCCCTGAATCCTGCAAAAGCGACTCCAAGGCCACTTTTGAAAAAAATATGGCCGTTGGAATAGGCAAACTAGAGTGGGCTGTTCGTGATGCTATTGCCAGAAGTGGCAAAGGTTCTTCTCCGGATATTATCAAGGTAGCAATGGCTTACACAAAAAAAGAAATTGCCTTTCTGGAATGCTTTTACAAGGAAACAAAAACGCCCACGGGAAAGTTTAATTCCAGAGAAAGTAACAACGCTCTGGTTGCGTCCCGTAAAAAGCAACATCTTTATAAAATGTTATCAAAGCAGTTAAATGATGAACTTAACAAAAAGGTAAAAACCCCGGTTCCTCCGGACTACATTCCTGAAAATCCAGTTACTCCGTCCCCTGAAATTCTTCCAATTATTGAAAAGCTTAAAATATATGAGAAAACACAAAAGTGTTCCGGAAAAGAGTTCAAAGATAAGTGGAAGCAGGTATCTGCTAAGGTATCTGGCTTTCAGAAGGATCTCGAGGGAACATTGAAAAATCCGTCAACATCAAATAATACTGACAGTCTGGCCCTCGCTCTTGCATATATCGGTGCGCAAAATGGGTTGTGTTCATGTCTTGAAAATACTGAACCGGGCTCAAAAGAACAATTATGTCAAACCAGTGCTCATGAGCGCAAAACCGCATATGATGCGGTCTATTACAGGATTTTGTATCTGTGGGCACTTCGAGTTGAACGGATTCCTGAAGACCAGATACCAAAAAGAAGGTAAGTTTTAAATAGAATTTCCGGACAGTAAACATATGAATTGAATGTGTAAATTGTAAGTATTATTGTACCTGTCTTTCTGGAAATTCCGAAATATGAGGTTTAAATGAAAATAAAAAAATTTTTTTCTTCCATGTTTTCCTCCCCACCATTAGTTCCCTGTTATTCACAAATGGGAGATGAGGAATTACTTGAATTATCATCTGATCCGGATTCTCTTACCAAACAAGCACTTAAAGCCCTTTTAGCGGAACTTTCCTCCCGTGGTCTAGAGCCTCTTCCTCCAGCAGAACCTGTTGAAAAAGAAGGAAAAACTCCCTTTCTTAAAAGAAACCTCAGCGAAGCCAAGAAGTGCGGCTGCGGCGGAGGCTGCCACAAGTAGTTGGAAAACAGTCAGTCAGGACGCAGGCAAACAGGGAATCAGGCGCAGAATCAGGTAAACAGGCGCAGGAAGACAGGCAAACAGGGTCATTTTCCTGAAGGATTAAAAAAAAATGAATCATATCGCTTCGAAACCGCACGGACTGAATGAAGACACCCCTGAATCCCCACGCTATGCTGAATGAACCGATCATAAAAACAACGGAATTACGCGATTCTTAATGCAATCCGCTGACCTCAAAAAGAAACACCGGAAAAAAATCCCCATGCGATGCTGAATGAACGGATCATGAGCCTGTGTCCGCACAGGCGCAAGCTTATCAGCCCGGGGCGTGAGCCCCGGGAAGGTTGCGGGGTAATCACATCAGCCTGAATGACACCACCCCTGAATCCCCACGCGACGCTGAATGAACGGATCTCCGCGTTCGCCTATTGACCTGAATGACGACACCCCTGAATTCAACTCCGACGCTGAATGAACGGATCATGAGCCTGTGCCCGCACAGGCGCAAGCTTATCAGCCCGGGGCGTGAGCCCCGGGAAGGTTGCGGGGTAATCACATCAGCCTGAATGACACCACCCGTGAATCCCCACTCGACGCTGAATGAACGGATCTCCGCGTTCGCCTATTGACCTGAATGACGACACCCCTGAATTCAACTCCGACGCTGAATGAACGGATCATGAGCCTGTGTCCGCACAGGCGCAAGCTTATCAGCCCGGGGCGTGAGCCCCGGGAAGGTTGCGGGGTAATCACATCAGCCTGAATGACACCACCCGTGAATCCCCACTCGACGCTGAATGAACGGATCATGAGCCTGTGTTCGCACAGGCGCAAGCTTATCAGCCCGGGGTGTAAACCCCGGGTATGAATGCATTTTTTACCCCTTTCCCCCTTACCTGCGCCGCCGCAGGCGGCGCAGGTAAGGGGGAAAAGAAAGGGGCGGAACCACCTTATCCCAGAGCTGAAGCACTGGGCTATTTAGAGGCGTTCTACGAACGCGGAAAATCCGATGTTTTTCAATCACCTATACGCTCTGCCGCTGTTCCCTGATTCCTTGCCTGCCTGTTAAAAATTCAGGAAAACAGGAAAACAGGTTCAGAAACAGGCAAACAGGGTCATTCTCCTGAAGGTTTTCAATAAATAAAACATACCGCTTCGAAACCGACTGACCTGAATGACGACGCTCTGCCGCTGTTCCCTGATTCCCTGCCTGCCTGTTAAAAATTCAGGAATGTAGGAAAACAGCTGCAGGAACAGGATAATCACGGTCTTTCTTCTGAAGTTTATACGGTTATCCAAATTCAATTTAGAGGCTCTCTTGATTTTTATGTAAATGCTTTTCGATTCTGGAGGAGTTACTGGTAGTTTGTTTCGCATCGGCGAAATAAATGTATCGAGGTTTAAAAAACATTGGGGAACGCCGGGTTTTATGAACTGGACGAATGCGTTTTTCCTTCAGTTGCCTTTTCCGAATGTCCGGAATGCGGGGTGTGAGAATTGAAATTCTGCGAAATATATGTCGACGCCTGCGAAATATATATCCGCGTCAG
>JAHJMN010000011.1 GCA_018821305.1 Myxococcota bacterium | reverse complement strand
GCCACCGGGCATTTCCTCACGGTAGGACTGAAACTCTCCACCGGTGTTTTTCTGATACTTCTGGATGTAGCCGGGGATAAGCGGATCCGTTTCGTAGATGTCCGGAAGTCCGTCAGCGTCAACGTCCAGAAGGTCGCGACGCCCGTCACCAAGGCTTGCAGATGGGCTGTAGTCCATTTCCGTGATGCCCACGGCAATGCGTCCCATGTCTTCAAGTTGGTAGTAGCTGTCTACTTCGGAGTACTCAAATTCCGCCGGAGGAAGGTGTGTTGTATCGTCTTTACCGTACATGGTCACGCTTTTGAGAAGCGAGTGGAAGGAGTTTGGCATGTACTGAAAGCTATAACGGCGCACGAGAGTGTGTCCGCCTGAACCGTAGTCTGATTTAACACGGATATTTACAAGGCGCAGGGCTGTTGTTACAGCGTAGCCTGTCTGGTACGTGGTGAGAACGTCGCTTCGGCTGCCGTACTGCATTTCAATGGCGTGCTGAAAGCGGGTTTCATCAGATGGATGGACGTTATATTCCACTTTCGAAAGGTAGGACTGCTCTTCATCCTTTAAATAGGTGTATTTTACGATATTGCCGTGAACATCGCGCATCTGCACGAGATTCCAGCGGAAGGTATCTTCACATTCAACGTTTCCGCATACCCGGGAGGAAGTAACGCGATTGCCATCGGAGTCGGCACCGAACCAGTAGAGGGTGCCGTTTTTGTCCTGCACAACGAAGTAGGAATCAGGTGTATTGGGGTTTACGAGGAATATCCGCATGAATATTCCTTCGAGTTTTGCGCGGTAGTAGTAATAAGTATGACCAGCAAGAAAGTCAGGTTCCTCACCGGAAGGCATGGCAACGCGGACCATCTCATGGCCACCGCCGTAAATGAAGTGATCAAGGCGGTCGTCATAAAGGGGAAGTCCCTGATCCGTCTGACGTGCGATGTAGGAAACGCCGAAAGACCAGCCGATACCTGCTACGCCCTGACCTGCACCGGAAGAGTACCCAAGGCCGATGCTTGGCCCTGTTCCGCTGCGTGCAGGAGGAATGGAAACGGGAATTGAAAGTGACGCGCTACCGGTCTGAAGGTTTGTCTGAAATGTGAGTCCCATGCCGGAAACGGAGCCGCTTCCTTTGGGCCTTGTGAGTACCTGAGGGCTGACACCGCTCTTATTCACACTCTGGATTGCACTGAAATCCGTTATTTTATCCGGGTCAATGGGGCGCTTTGGCTTTACTTCCTTGATATCAGGAAGGTTCTTGCCGATGTTTTTAAGCTTATCGATTTCCGTCGCGGTATCCGAGGATTCTTTCTGATCCTTGAGGATTCTGCGTTCGTCGTCGCTTGTCTCATCCTGAGGCTTATCCGCTTTGGGTTTGGAAGGTGTTTCATCGCCAGTGCGATCCGCATCAGTACGGTCGCTGGTAGATGAGCGATCCGAACGGTCGGCGGTATCCTCATCGGAAGACTGCGCAAACGCCGGCACAGCAGCGAAAAGCACGAAAAGCGCGGTTAAAACAAAGAAAAATCGGGTAAATGAATTCATGACAATATTCCCGGAAAATACAAGGTTTTGAGAATCAGTGCAATGGGGTTGTGCGACCCCTTCAGGGTCGATCTGGGACGTGGCACAGTTTCCAGGGTTCTTCGATGCTTCCAGCATCTTTGAACCCTTCGCTAATATGTTAAACCGCGATGCGGTTTTCCCGTTCGGTGTAAAGCTCACTTGATTTGCCAACGTAAAAACATCATTGGACGTAGAAGTGGATTCCTGCTTCGAGGCGGTTTTCCGAGCCATGGCAGCGGTGTTTTGAGAATCAGTGCAATGGGTTTTCATCTGGACACCTCCACCAAGGACGGCTGCCAGGGTGTCATTTCAGGCTGAACATGGAAGTCTTCATCAGTGCGGTTTGTATAAATGTTATACCCGCGACCAATCGTCTCCCCGGAGGGCGATTTTTTGTAACCGCTGCATACGGTTGTTGTGTCTTCTGTTCCGTAACAGATGCGGTCAGCCAGATTACTTCCGCAAATAAGGTCAATTCGGAACACCGTACGGTCACCGGATTCGGAGGTCATACCAAGTGTTGATTCAATGTTTGCGGAAGTGACACCGGGAACCATATCATCGTGGGCAATTACCAGATAACCGTCGTCATCAAGAAGGTAGGAATCAAGCCCTACACTGAAATCAAGACGACTCAGGCCAGAAGTGTCATAAGAAGTCCCTTCAATGCGGCAATCTGTAAGGTCAGAATCAGCATAGCCGTATATTTCAACATATGAAGAGTACCAGGAGGCATCTTCATCGTGATGGATTTCGTTTATAATCAGGCCTGGAGTGACGTTAAGGAAGTAAAGACCACCGGAAGAATTTGCCGTGTTCAGGCCCACATAAAAAGACTGAGCGTCAACGAACATCTCTGGGTCTTCCGTCCAGCCACCGGATGGATATACGGAAACGGCGCCCGTAAGACCAAGAATCTGTGGTTCAATATAGAGACCGCTTTCATCTCCAAGGGGTTCAAGGCTCAGGACTCTAACGCGAGCCATGGGCCAGGAAGCTGGAACAGTAACGAGATACCAGTCGGCGACATCCGGATCCGCATTCAAATCGCCTCTCAGAAGGAAATTTGAAGTTGTTGCATCAAACGATTGTGCATTTTCCGTTGAATCATTGGTAGCGGCAGTTTCAATAAACTGCTCGGGACTCCATGTACTGCGGCTCACTACGACTTCACCGGTGTTTATATCAAGTCGATCTTCTACGCGGACATACAGAAGTGTGGCATCGGATGTGTGATATAGAGCAAGTGAATCGTAAGTCGCGAGGTGTTCATCATCGTTTCGATAGAGAGGAGTTTCGAAATCAGCTTCATAATCGGCAATTGTCAGTACCGGGTCAACGGTTGACAATTCATCACGAAGAGTCCTGAGTTTAAGGATATCACCGGCTGTGGTAGTAAGACTGAAGTAAGCTGGTTCACCACTTCCAATGATTACCGTAGCATCAGCAGTTGGGCTGAGAGGTATTACGCGGTTTATTATCGTGTAATCCGCAGTCAGGGTCATGGGGCCGAGTTCTGTGTCCGGAATGCCACTGAATGTAATTGTGCACACGGAGGCCGGTACTGTAAGTGCAGGATTTACTTTGAACTCAAGTACTTTTGCAGAGGTTATCGTCCATGGTTCAAGATTGAGATTTGGGCAGTTGGATGTAATGTCACCGATATTTCCTGTCAGGGGCCAGTCAAAGTGATGAGGCGTTGCAATTATATTGTTGTGATCAAGTTGTCGTCCGGAAAGGGGGGAGATTGTGATATAGGGAGTCCCGCGGGTGGTAGTATAAGCATAGGTGGCATTTCCGATAGTTGTATTTACCGTAAAAATGTGGCTTCCGATTGGTGAGAATTCACTGGTGCGGAAGTTTGCCGTGATGAGGGCGCGATCAGTATAACCCTGAGCATTTGTGCAGGAGCTTGAAGCAACGGAAATCCTGTCTTCGGGAGTAAATGAGATACTGCGGATTTCGCTGCAACTCACATAATCGACGGTGAAGGATACGGTTTTGGATTCAGACTGGGCTGCAGAGTTCGGGGTGAGACCCGTTACTACAGGATCATGGCGGATGACTTCGATGGCATCGGGCAGCACTGCATGCCTTGGCCCTGCCTCAACGCTGATTGTCCTTTTTCCGAGCTCCTTTGTTCTTGTAATATATACATTTGCTGCGAAGGTACTTGAATTAAGTACGCTGACTCCGTAAACTGTAAGATCTCCAGCAGTAATAGTTGGTGTGTAAGTCGAAAAATCCATGTAATCAGCGGTGATTGTTATCTGAGTTGTATTTCCACGCTGCAACTGGTTTGGCGTAACACTTGTGATTACTGGGTTCTGGCCCGCAGGGTAGCCCACGACATTCAGACAGGCAACGCAAGACTTATCTGTGTACACTGCATCGCAGGGATCAATTGTCAGGCAAACCTGACCTGGATTAATCGTATCTTTTATTCGTGCGCTGTAATAAAGGTCACCGTGATCTACAACAGTGCTTGTAATGATGTAATTTGAATTGTTGGAAATCACTTGAACTGAAGTTGGTACAGATATTCTGTCAATTGAGATGTTAGAGTAATCTGTCCCTGTATTTTGATTTAATATACTAATCTCTGGAACTGGTAACTCTCTGACTACAATATTTGCTGAAACGTGCTCTCCGGCTGTGTGGAAAGTCACTGTTTTGGTTCCTGAAACGGTGGATGCTGTAGTTGCAAGTCGGAGGTTTAAAGACGTTGACCCGGAAACTCCCAGTATAGTTGGGGTTATGGTTGCATCGTTTATTGTTACGTATGTGGTACCGGAAACAAACGACGTATTTGTCCCTGTAATTGCAAAGTCAATGGTATCTCCATTGAACATATACGTTTTATCAAAGGAAAAAGATGGCGGAGTTGAATCGGCATTAAGTGTAAAAGTGGTATCGCAATCACGTTCGTATATAGAGTTGCAGTTATAAATACGAAGGGTTCTTGTTCCCGTAGTGTTTGTATTATGAAAGATTGCTGTGATGTCAGCAATTGAAGTATTAATAACGTTAACATTGGTAACAACAATATTCGAGTCGACACTTGACCCGTTTCGGAATTCTGCACTTATATTTGAAGATGAGAATGCTACCCCCGTTGACCCGGATTTTGTAGCCCGGATCGTAACTGTCTGCGAAAGCTCCGCACTTGAAGGACTAAGATTTACCGCCGGATTATCGTATATATATATTGGTACAGTTGTTGTCTCCGTTCCGGTTGTCAATGTCAGAGTAATTGTTCCAACAGCACATGAAACTGGTCTTAAAAAACCACCTACAAATACTAGTCTGTTACCTATTGAGACAGTTAATGATGTTGGGCTGTTATAAGTAACTGTAGGTACCAGACATGTGTCTGAAGATGTTACAGTTGTTGATGTGTCAAAATCTGTTGAATATCCAGTTACAGCATAGTTATATGTGTTATTTACAGGCAGTCGATAGTTGGGCGAGATTGAAGCATTTGTGAAACGTATTGGTTTTGTACATGATACGGTACCACGGCAATTTGATATTGTCAGAGTTCTGGTTCCTGTGGATGCCGTATACAAAACATTGATATCAAATGTTACACTCGTTGTTGAGTTGACTGTTACATTTGTAATTGACCAACCTGAGCCAGAAGCGTAAATAGAAATATTGCTTTGATTGAAAGTTGTATAATTTCCAGTTACTGTAACAGTTTTGGTTGAAGATTTTTGTACTCCATCTGGGGAAGGTGTGATATCAATAACGTAGAAATAATAGTAATAAAGGCTTGATGTTGGATATCCAGTTGCATTTGATACTCTCACATATCTAGAACCGGTTGAAGCTGAGGATGAAATGGTAAAATTCACTGAGATGGACGTAGTAGATTTAATCGTTCTGCTGTTCACAGTAATTCCGGAACCACTGAAATAGACATAACTGTTAGAATTGAAAGATGTTCCGGTTCCAGTAATTGTCATAGTATATGTTTTTCCGACTTGACCAGCTGCAAGACTAATACTTAATGAAGCGGGAGGCGGTGGGGGTGGTAACTTTGTTCCGGATTGATTAATCCTGTTAGGATTATCAAGAACCGGTTTATCAGTTGAAGGTGCTTTTGCGATTTCCACAGGTGTTTCAAATTGACTCTCAGTCGCGGATAGATCTGAATAATCCGCCGCATTTCCATTTTTAATATTCAATGTCTGAACATCTTCAGGAATGTCTTCGAATTCAGCACAAGAACTGAAAGCAAACACCAGCAGAAGGAAACTTATATATCGACTTAAAAAGTTTATTCTCATGATAAAACCAGGATTCCGGTAAAATCCTGAAATCCGTGGTGTTTGACAAAAAAAATCAAACACCGCAGCTCAGGAAAAAATAGGTTTCAGATACATCCTGAAGCATAACTGTTCAGGAAAATACTCATCCAAATAAATACTGATGAATTGGACAAGTTGTCAGTCATCGCGCCAGTATAGACCCCGGAAAATCCGGGGCCTGACGGCGATGATTATTTGGTTAATTGGAAATTGAAGAACGAGTCCAGTATCTGTAATTCCAGATAAGTTGAATATCTTCAATTTTGTCCCAATCAAGGTTTTCTGTTTCCCAGATTCTGAGGAAGTATGAGCCCTGAAGCGGCCTTCCACGGAAATTCTGCTTCTGGTATGGAGCAAGCATTGATGAATGAGTACCGGTCATCGGATTTGTTATTACAAATTCACCAGTTAGTGCTTTTCCATGTTCAATGTAGGCCGTTGGCATTTTGAATTCTTTTTTCTGCCCATCGTAATTCCTGACGCTTACTTTTCCGTCGTGAACGAGGGTGTAAGGAATGTACGCATTTGTGTAACAATTGCTTGAGGTGCTTGAGTCGCAAGAAATTACGTTTGTACCTACGATGTTCAATGCAATACTGTTGTGACGGTAGTTAAAGTTATTAACGGCAATAGCGTGGCTCTGAATGAGGTCACCGTTTTCAACGGCATTCAAATCAAGATTGAATGCATATTCTCTGAAGCACTGAGATGAAGTGCCACTGTAATCTTCGCAATAATTACCGTTACTGTCACAGATGCACTTTCTGACAAAGTTTGCCCGGAAAGCGGAAGCGTTATCATTTTTGCAGGAACCCTGTTTTACGATAAGAGAATCAGCAGTTTCGTCATACATATCAGGCATTTGTGTCCCACAGACTTCATCATCCCCTAATCTTCGCTTTTCAAGTTGGAAGTTCCGGAGATAAATATCACCAGCATCGTAACTGTTATCAAGATCTGAGGGATAAATTCTTACCTCAAGTCTGATAGTCTCGGATGTGCTATTGAAATTAAATACTCGCTCGGTCCATTCGCTGTTCATTGAGGGTATTGTCGATGTCAGCAGGATATTTGTTGAATCATTGGATTCAGTTCCGATTATTTCAATGCGGTAGGGAAGGTTAACCGCTCCGTATTTGTCTTTATAGGAGAGGATGTAACAGCCGGTTCCATCGGCGGTTATCGTCTGAGTGATGTACCCGGCATTTACTTTGCCATCAATGGGAATATCCTTAATAACAGAGTAATTATAGGCAACTTCAACCAACTGAGTAGCATCGCCAATAGTTTCTTCAACCATTTCAGTTGCATCCATTGAATAGGCAGAAATGCAGATTTCGTTTTCTCCACATCCAGCAGTAAACCAACCAACGATCTCACCATCTTCAAGTTCTGAGTTCTGGTTCATGTGTGAACTGTAATAGAGTTCGTTATTTCCTTTTGCCGGGCAGATATTCCAGGCTGACATAAGATCGTTTTTAACGGAAAGAACGGCGAGATCGTCGGAATTTGTAAACGGACGATCAATACTGTAGGATTCGACAAAGTCATTGAGCATTCTTACGTAATCGCCGATATACTGATGGGCATAGTTGTCATTAGCAAGGAGTGTAGCATCTTCCGTGGCTGCAGTACTGCGGATTCTTGTGTAATCAACACCTTCAAATTCGCAAACGCGGTCAGCCCAGGTTGAAGGAGCATCCACAAGAGTCATGGATTCATTCATGGTGCTCATGTCCTCCCCAAGTCGGAACTCAATGGCTCTGCGTGCGATATAAGCCAGTTTGCGAGCTCGTTTAAGAGAATCCTGATATCGTTTCACCAGAGTATTCTGAACTCTTCTTGTGGAAGTGTTTGCATTCAGAACATGACCGGAAATATCATTATCAAGGAAGTTCATATCCGCCCAGGCTTCATATGCCTGCTTCTCAAGTGTATCAAGATGACTGATATTCTTCTGAATTGACTGATAATTTGTGAGAATATCAGTATAAGCTGTATTCAGATCAAGAAGCGCCTTATTGATAGTTATCATGGTGTCCTGATAAATCTTCTCTTTTGCATTATTCAACAGTTTTTCTTCGATTTCCTCTTCAGTTCCATAAGCAGCATCGAGACCAATTTCCATCCCAAGTGAAGCCAGTGATTGGTATACACTGCCTGGGTTAGGGTTATTGTAAAGTTGTACGACATTGGAAACAAATGAGAAGGCTCGACCCCACTGTTTTTTCTTTTCCCTCAATCTTATCAATTTTTTCTTGAGATCAGTATCGTCAAGTTCAAGATAAAACTTTTCAATATTTGATGAGAGGATTTGCATATTTGTCTTCAGTGATAAAATACCGTAAGCAAATGACTGAAGATCTCTTTCAATTTGAAGAAACGTGTCGAGATATGCTCCTCCGACAGATGGATAGTGAGATTCAAAACCAAACCTCTGGAGGCCGTCAATGAGCTTTTTAGGAAGTCGGGGAATAATAATTTGGGATGCAACCGATTCAATACGACGAGCAAAATCATCGATTATTTTATAATTATTGTATATGTCCTGTCTGGAATTGATATCAGGCAAACTTTCATAACCCTGAATTTGATCAATCTCAATTTTCATGAGTTTGCAAACCATAGAAATCGCATCCAGATGGCTGTTATTGTAAAAGTTATCTTTATTAAATTTGGATTTATTTGATCTGGATTTTGGCATTCTTTGTAATACTGTGAAATATCCATATCCGTCCACTTCATTTCTAATATTGCAATATGGATATGACGCAAAACCAGCAGGATCATAAAAAGAGGTGTCATAATTGTGAATATTATCAGGACCATCAATTAAACAAAAGCTGGGAGATTTAATACTGGTAGTGTTAGGGTATATAAATTCCGGATTAAAATTGGATAACTGAACTGAATAAAGCGGTGACTCAGATAAAAATTCGCCAGCACATTGCCCAAGGCAAAGATTTTCCGTTATACCTTTCCAATTACTCATTACTATCGCCCGATTTAATCTTGTACTCCAAGAATATTCATTTGATAACCATGTCTGTAACTCCTCAAGACTTGGTTCATATTTTAGCTTTGTTCCACAATTTAGAGTTGGTGAATCATCTCTCCAGGGTGATTTTTGACATTTGTAAAAAGAATCATACAACCACTGACCTTTATACCATATTCCTATTTCAAGCCAGGGAGATTCTTTTATATAAAGTTGAGAGCCATATCTTTTAAAATTATCTCTGCTGAAAATAATAGGGTACAAATTTTTTATTGTTTCTTTTTTTTCGGCAACTGTGCCCTGACCATCAATAATATCATCAATATCGTTACAAATTGCTTCCATATCAATATTGCTGTATTCAAATAGGCCGAGCTTGTTATCGATTAATTTTAAGTTGGAACTTTCATTAAAATATCCAGTGCCGACAAATTGTCCAGTACAGGTTCCATCTTCGGTGGGGGTAACAGGGCATGCAGGACAGTCTTCTCCCTCAATACAATCGCAAATACCTCCATTTGTGGGGTTTACATAGATGCAGAGGTTTTGATTTCCAAGGGTTGTGTATTCGACTCGATCATCGTCTCCGTAGAGGTTCGGCATGCAGTTAGACAGACTTCCGTCTTTGGGGAGGAACTGGTTCTCCGGGGTGCAGGTGTAAGACTGATCGGAACCCATTACGGTGAAGGTGTCTCCAATAGTGCAGGCTGATGTTTCATCGAAAGAATTAATGGTTCCGCCACAAATCTCTTCGAGTTTCTGACGGGCAGCTTCGCTGGAGTGATCCATCTGAAGGCCATTCTGAACCATTCGTTCCGCAAGTTCATCTGTCTGCTGAGCTGCCTGCATTGCTACTGTGAGATAATGCTTCCAACTGGATTCGTAATTATCAGAATCTGAAGTCAGTTCATTTTCCATGGGAGGAACAACGCCGCGGAGAAGGTCATTTTCACCACAGACATTTTCACTTTCACCGGCATCGTCAACGGGACGCTGAATAAGGGGATTTACGAAAGCAGGAACTGTTTTTTCAGCAAATGGCGCTCTCAAATAATAATGGCCTTCGGCCAAGGGATTTTTGGGGCCAGCGAAAACTCCGGAAAGTTTCCATTTACCTGGGGCTCCGATTGCTGTGTAAAGACCTGAACTGCTTGTTCCGCTTGTTTGCTGGGTTGAAACTACTTTGACACAGTTTCGGGTTTCGCAGTCCGTGGTTTCCGGAGCGGATGAACTGAGAGTATAAGTTGCGATATCGCAGGTTTCCCCGTTTACTTTGCCGGTTTTGGCGCATTCGTAACCTTCACGCCCGTTTAAAACAAGTAGATTTTCACCGGGTTTGAGGCCTTCAGCAACGAATGAATAAGTCAAAGAATCGCCACTTCGAGTAACCTGACTTCTTTGGAATTTGGTGCCTGCAGTAGAAGCAGCAACGCCAGTAGCAAGACTGAGTTGCTTCTGGTGAGAATCTGACAGGGGATTGCTCACCTGGTTGGTAGTAATGAATTTATTAAGGGACGTTCTCACATAATCCATTGTATGAATGAGACTTTTTTCACGGTTTATTTTTACAAGATCTGTGGGCGTTCCATCAACAGAAAGTTCCGGATTTGATGTAATAAGCGCCACCGTTTCATGAGGCTCGATACCAGTTGGACTTAATGTGGCAGTAGTTGTTCCGGAATAATTTACTTGTTTATTGAAAACATCAGCTTCATTGATCAGATATTCCCTTGCTTTAAGAAAATCTGCTATTGTTGTACCGGTTTTTGTAAAGAATTCCTGCACATCAGCGAAAATGATTTGCTCTTCAGTGGATAATTTAGAAATTATGTCTTCAATAAGTGTAGATATAACGATTGGGTTTTGCTGATTGTCTTGGTATCTTAATACGTCACCTGTACCAAGATATCTCAAATACTTCAGTGCTTTCTTTTCAGCATCAGTTGAAATCCGTAGTTTAGCACCAATTGTTCCAATATTTGCATTATCATTATAATCAGCATAAAGACCACGATAGGGTTTCCCTACTATAAAATGAAGAGCTCCATTGACGGAGTTAACTTTTCCTTCCCATTTAAGTTTCTGGGCTTCCTCATAATCAAGGCCTTTCGCCGGGATGGCGTTTGCAACACTGACCTGATTCTTTGCAAGTTCTTCACCTACACTCTTTAGTTGAGTAGTGGCCTCAAGTGTACCAGTTGTCAGGTAATCGACCATGTTTGGACTTGCATCAGAACCAAAGGAGGATACGAGATTAGCCATAGAGGTAGCATCTTCAATGATCATAGCACCGGCAATTGCAGCATCACGGAAACAACCATAAGCGTCTATCAAAGCAAGTGTCCGACTCTCAGCATTGAGAGGCGGAATTTTAATGGTTGTATTTAAATAACCATCCTCATAATTGGGAGAGGTCTCCATTGGGCCACCATTAAAAAGAGCAGTATATTTAGTAATTCCGTTTTCTTCAAATTGAGGATCAACGCTTTCCCATCTAATCCACAAAGCCTTGTATAAAGTCCATACTTTGGTAGTATCAGCAATTTCCTTATATTTATACCCCATGCAGTTTAAAAGCACGTTCTTACAAACACTTATTTCAGGATATGGGGTATTTAAGGCGTAAACGTCAATGCCTCTACATACCTCCACGTTGCTACCAATAAGTTGATCGTAGCATTCTGTGAAAATCATTGCTTTTAACTTAATTCTATCAACTCCTTCAGAAATCGTACCATCTGTACTGGTTTCGCCTTCGATGCTGTAGCCGTAGTAGGATACGGCATTGACATCTTTAGTTGGGGAATCAGACTTTCCGCCACCTGAAGAACATGCAGCAGATAAAGAAAGGACAAGTAAAATAAACAGTTTTCTCAACATCATAATACCTTTCTGTAATGATTTTTATACAATAAAAATTATAACATAATAAAACGAACCAATTTTCTCAATAATCCATGTGCCATAAAACAATAAGCCCATACAAGGACTTTTTTTACACTGACTTGGGAAATTTTTAATAAAGTTGGAATTACAATCGCTTGGAAAAAAAAAGAAACATTAATTTTGAGAGTGCAAATTCATTTCTGATTTAATGAGAGAAAAAAAAATAATTTTTTATGTGGAAAAACCTTAAAATATCAGTGGCATAAATATCAATGTTTTAAAGATGAAAAATCTAGATAAGATTACAGCTGGAAATAAAGACAAACGACAGGAAAAAACCTTTAATTTCAATCAATCAAAAGATTGATTGGGAATATATTAAAGATAATAATAACTTAGTGGTTATTAGGATGAGAAATGGGGGTTTTCTCACTCTGGACAAAACATAACAGAATATTACGAATTGAACTAAACTTTTAAAGGAAGGAGAAAACCCCGTAAGGTATATTACGTAAAATTAAAATTAATATCAATAGTTTTCTTTTAAGTTTGTGAAGATGGAGAAACAAGAGATCTCCTCATGGAAAGGGGAGGATATCTGGTTGCTACCGTTGGAATTTCAGGTTTTTAAAATGCGTTTGGACGGCGGGGAGGGCGGGTTTTCCCTTGCGGGTTTTGATATCCTTCAGCCACGACTGAAGAACTTCAGGTTTATTATCCAGAACACGGAGGACTGACCTCATAATATCGACTTTTTCATTATGAAGTTCAACCATGATGTCATTCATTAAATCGATGGAAAAAACCATGTTTTTCAATAGCTTTTTCAATTCAGGGTGGGTTTCAATGAATTTTGAATTTACCATCGTGTGTACTTCGCTGGTTCCATCGTTTGCCCCGAAGGTTTTTTCATCACTGCCCTTAAGGTAGTTCATTTTTATTGATCTGTTCATTGGGTGAGGTGACCATCCTAAAAAGACAATGCACTTATTTTCGCTGATGCTTTTTTTAACTGCGGCAATCATCCCCGCTTCAGATGAGGACTCAAGTTTGAAATCCCCAAGATTGAAGTAATCAGACTTTATCATTTTTTCAATTATAGTATTGCCATCATTACCTTTTTCGATACCGTGGATTCTTTTGCCAAGTTCGTCTTTAAACCGGTGTATATCAGAAAAATGTCTGAGTCCACGCTCAAAACAAAAGGTTGGAACAGCCAGAGTGTATTTTGCCTCGGTCATATTGATTGAAAGGTTTTTTACGTATCCATTTTCCACAAAAGGAGCGGAAATTTCCTTCATTGTAGGAAACCAGGCACCGACGAAAACATGACCATGTCCGGAGGCAAGAGCCCGGAAAGCAAGGGTAACGGAGACTGTATTAATTTCGACATCGTATCCAAGCGCAGTAATGATTTCACTAATGATTTCAGATTTGATTGAGACCCCGGTCCACTGGACTTTCATGATTTTTATTGTAATTTCTTCGTTTTCAGCGCTTTTGGATGAGCAGCCTGATGAGAAAAAAATTGTCATAAGAATAATGAAATATTTCATTGTTTTTTGTCCATCAGAATACTGCCAATGGTCTGTGAAAGGGAATCAATTGTAAATGGTTTTTTCAAAAATCCCATTGCTCCCTGTTCCAAAAGTTCTGTAATTCGGGGATCCTGAATAAAACCGGACATCAGTACGATAGGCAGTCCAGGGTCTGTTTCACGAATTTCCTTAAAAACTTCTGCACCGTTTTTAACTGGCATGACAAGATCAAGGAGTATGAGATTGATTTCATTGCGGTTATTTTTCCATGCCTTTATGCCCTGATCGCCGTCACTTGCGGTGATTACATGATATCCGCATTCAGAAAGCATCGTCTGGGCCACTTTGCTGAGAATTGATTCATCTTCAATAAGGAGGATAGTTCCTTCCCCGGTGGTTATGTCACCGTCTGATGTTATGTGACCTTCGGCATCCATATCCATTACAGGAAGAAAGACATTGAAAGTACTTCCTATGCCTGTTTCCGATTGAACTGTTACGAAACCGCCATGCTGCTTGATAATGTTGAAAACCATGGCAAGACCAAGGCCAAGACCCTTACCGTCGGTTTTTGTTGTAAAAAACGGATCCCAGATTCTGGAGACAGTTTCCGGAGTCATGCCCACCCCGGTATCATTTACGGTAACCACCCAGTATTCTCCAAAGGATGCAAGAGGATGGATCTCGCAGAAAGTCTTATCAGCATTGATTTTTCTGAGAGAAATAAAAAGCTTACCGCCGTGGCGCATGCCAGCAGGGCGCATTATAGTCATGGCATGGGATGCATTGATGGCTAAATTCAGGAAGACCTGTTCAATTTGAGTTGGATCACAGTTTGCTGTCGCAGATGCATCGGGCATCTCCACTTGAACTTCAATAGTTTTTTCAAAACTTGTGCGGCATATTTTAATAACATGCATCAGGGCGACTTTAAGATCCACAGGCATCATTGTTATTTTCTTCTTCCGGGAAATCGTAAGAAGACCCTCAACCATATCACGGGCTCGTGTTGCAGAATTGTCAATTATTTCAAGATATTCCTTCCAATCAGCATTAGATATCTCTATGTTGTTTTTCTGGTAATAATCTATAATAGAAAGTGTGCCAATGATGGCTCCGAGAACATTATTGAAGTCATGAGCCAGTCCACCAATCAGGTTGCCCACAAGCTCCATTTTATTTGCTGCGGCGAGTTGCTCTTCACGGATCTTCTGTTCCGTAATGTCTTCAAGACGAATTACTGCTCCAATAACTTGAGCCATACCCATGGGAAAAATGGAAACGCTGAAATGCTTTGTTTCTTCCCCTTGAAGGGCAGAGTGTTCAAAACTGCTGATTTTGTTTTCATGTATAACTTCGAGAAAACGTTTTTCAAACCCCGCTGTGATGGGATGCAATTGACGGAGTTGTTTTCCGGTTGCCTCTTCAGGGATGCATTTGAAAAGCTCTGAAGCTCTTCGATTGCAGTGAGTTACTCCGCTTGTGCGATCTGCAGCAATATAAGCAGCAGGGGAAGATTCTAAAATATTATCAAGAAAGTTACGTGCGGTTTCGATTTCATCCGTGCGGGACTGGAGCTCGACAATTAAAGTATTGAAAAGATCGATTAGAGGTTTAATTTCATCATTTTCTGCATATTCAAGAGGTTTGAGTGTTTCGAGTTTTGCCAGATAGTTATGAATGCTGCGAATCCTGTTGTTAAGTCTGAGGCCAAACCATAAACCGAGGAAAATAAAACCGAGAAAGAAGGCTGTGAGACACAAAAGCACAATCCAGTTGAATTTCTGGTTCTGCCGAACAGCTGTAATGTTATTTCTTGATATGTATCGCAGTTGGGAAGCACGGCTATCCAGAAGGCTTCCGATGATAAACAGAGATTCCTGAATATCTTCATAGGTTTTTTTCGCCTGCTCCCCTGATAAGCTATGTTGGAAAAAATTATAAAAATTATTACGAAGTTTTTCCAGGTGCGGATCAAAAATACCGCGATCAAGAAGGGATTCATTGTTTCCAGTGGCAATGACGGTCTTCATATCCCTGACATATTTAAATATATCAGCTTTATAGGGATGAAACTCGTTTACTGTCCCCTCGGTGAAATGTGGGACGTCGTTAAGATAAAGAGCAAAACTAACCCGGATACGGTTAAGATTACTCCTCAGTTTTTCAATACGACTCCACGAATCGGTGATCTCACGGTTTGTCTGAAGCCACTTTTCACTCTGACTTGAAATCCTGAATTGGAAAATGCCTGTAATCAAAAGGATAATGACAATTACAATGACCAGAAAGGAGTAAATGGAGACGATTTTCTGAGGTATAAAGCGGTTTGAGTCGATCATTTTCACGTATTTTTATTATCGGTGGAAAAACCAAAAAATCAAATGAAACTTTGTTTGCAGTGGATAATTGTTCAGTTTTCGTACTGGAGGTTTTTTGGCCAAACAAATCTTTGCAACGGCCGTTTAAAGAAATATTGACATGGTGACCTAATACATATAAATAACCGCTATGAGGTGTACTATGTATAAACTTTATATTTTAATAGCAGGTATGTTTGTTTTTGCTGGAAGTTGCGTTACATCGGCCCCTGGTGTGGTGCGTAATTCTGTCGGAAATCCAATAATAACGATTGGGGCAGGCGAGGCAGTAGTGAGCGGGCTTGGAGATGCTTGGAGGATTTGGTATATAATTGATACCGCAACTGAAACATGCTGGATTAAGCTCGGCGATGCCGGGTCCAGGCTAAGTTGCTGTGATTTATACAAGGTTGAGAAAACCAGAGAGCATCTTAAGTGGGTGGATCCTTTAAAATGCGGAAAAAAACATTTGCCTGCATCCAGTGAATCTAAACCGCTTAATAAGTAGATCGTGTCCTGTAATTCGCTTCGCGAAGGATTTTATTAAAAATCCTAACAGGCCACTATTAATATTTTCAACACCTTGTGGTTACTGTCCTGAGCAAAAAATTGGTAAAAAATTTGATTTTCGGTATTTCAGGACAGTAACTAATTTGCTTCGAAGCGGACTAACAGAGAAGAATTGTTTTTGTTCAGTTTTCGTACTGGAGGAGAATCTGGACTGTACCTGAATCTTGAGGGATAAACGGCATTATCCGGATGAAGTATGGGCCGCCGGCGGGGAATTCATCATCTGTGACGACAATGGTTCCGATGCCCGGTGCACTCTGGTTTATGCACATGTAAGGTGAGAGTGAACAGGATGTACCTCCTCCAGGGAAGCTTATCTCCGCAGCAGCTTCAGTGAAGTTTTCCGGTAAAAGTCGCAGACGAAGTCGGCCCCGTACAGATAAGTTGAAACTCAATATATAACCGGTGTTGGGATCATTTCCGAAATCGCAAACGGATTCGAAATTTGAAGTTGCGGAACTGAGATCCATTGTGTATCCCAGGGGCGAAGTTGAACCAAGAGTGCCAAGGTATGGAATGCCTGTACAACCAGTAGTAGAGCACTCGGGCTTCCCGATGCAATCGGGATCAGAGCAGTCGAGTAGTCCATCGGAATCGTTATCAATTCCATCGTGACAGGATGATTCTCCCTGACAGATTTCCAGATCAGTGCAGGCTTCATCATCGCAGTCGATGAGACCGTCTCCATCATCATCTATTCCATTAAAACAGATTTCATCGTCAGGGCTTACTATCTGTACAGTGAAGGTTCCATCTCCCGTTGCTGTGGCGTGAATGGCATCGGAAATTATGTAGTAACGACCCGGAGGTATATTGGTAGCTGTCAAAGATACCGGCATATTGACTCCCGCAGTGCTCTGGCATGCAAAAACCCCCTGGGCACAGTTTCCGCGACTTTCCTGAGCAAGCGCAAGGGCATGCTGACCGGATTGAGTCATGTGAATATTAATGCTTGCGTTTGAATCAAGATCAAAAGCCATAACCCAATCAGGACCGATACCACCACAGGGTGTTGAAAATGCATTTTCCGTAAGGGTTGTGTCAAATCCTTTTGTTATGGTGGAGCCCCGGGAAAGGGTGCCGGCATAATAAAAATAAGTGCAACTTCCTCCGGTGCAGCTTTCGTGACCGAGGCAGTCGAGATCCTGGCAATCTTTACTTGAATCAAGATCGTCGTCGATATCGTTTGTGCAATCCTCAGGAGGTGCACAGGCTACGGTACACTCATCGTCATCGCAATCGGTTTTCCCGTCAAGGTCATCATCAATGCCATTAAAGCAGTTTTCTGGTGTACAGGCAGGTTTATCAGCACAGTCGGGATCATCGCAATCTGCAAGGAAATCACCATCATCATCCCATCCGTTTGTGCAGTTTTCCAAAGTAGGACTTGAGCCAGTAAGAGTCAGGTCAACGGAGACATCGAAATCCGTTGCAAGTCGATAATGGCCGGGAGGAAGAGGATCGTATGAAAGAATCAATGTTGAGTCGCCGGTAACTACGGAGCATTTAATGTTGTCAAGTTCGCAGGTGATGTCATGTTCTTCTTCGCGCATAAGCATGACTACACCGGAAGTAACATTACCGGACACGGTGAGGGCAACTGCCTGAGTGACTTCAAAGTAGGAAATATGGAATGCCGCCGGATTTCCAGTGCAGGTGACGGGCAGAACTGTTGTTCCTTCGGCGGTAGAGTAAGCAATAATGGCCCCTGGCAAAAGACTTCCAGGTGCTGAATCGGGATCGCAGCCGCCACAAAGAGGGTGGGACAGGCAATCATCGTCGGCACAGTCTGTAAGTCCATCCTGATCGTCATCAAAGTTATTGGAGCAATTTTCAGGGCGCAGGCATGAAGCATTCAATTCGCAGTCCGGATCCATACAATCCACGAGGCCATCGTCATCATCGTCATATCCGTTGTTGCATAACTCGCCGGTGCAGGATTCATGATTCCAGCAAAGGGGGTCGAGGCAGTCAGGAAATCCGTTTACGTTGTCGTCAATTCCATTTGTGCAGTCCTCGCCGTATTCAATGGTGCAGTATTTCGAACAACCATCGCCATTTTCTGTGTTTCCATCATCGCATTCCTCGATTCCTTCGGTTTTTCCGTCCCCACAGATTGTGGAAACTTTAACTTCGGATTCGCAGGAAGTGAGAAGAAAAATAAATAAGAGGAAAATAATTTTCATGGGGAAATTATTAACCGAAATTCAGGTTTGTCAAAAGCCATTTTGTAATGCAACATCCAGGACACGAAATGAATATTTCCAGAAACAGAAATCAGGGGGTGTATATCTTTTTTTCAAGAGAGAGTAGGCAGGAAGCAAAAGCGCTACAGTCGAGTTTCTTCAAACATTCTTTAATACCGCTATCATCGTACGTCCCGCGGTCCTTCTGGCATTCTTTGAAAAATGAACGGTCAAAGTTTATTTTGAATTGATTAAGTTCCGTTTGTTCAATTTTCACAGATGGATTTCGAACTGTGGCAATTTCCTTGATACATTTATGATATTTATTGCGCAATTCTTCACAGGATATATATGGTCTACACTTTTGGGAAACACAACGCAGATTCTTTTTGCAATCGGAATCGGAGTTACATACACCACCAGCTTTTTTACCGCATGATTGAACGGTGCTGAAAATAATTAAAATGAAAGCAATTAAATTGAATGATTTCATTAACTAATCCAGGAGTGTTGACCACAACTGGTCGAGGTTCTGTGAACTCATCTGCATTCGTACGAGACGATCGATATGGAGTCTGGCTTCCGGCTGAAGATACTCGAAAAGTACACCAAAACCAGCGGGGAGGTCCTTTCCTTCGATGGTGACATCTTCTGTGCGGCGCCACAATACCCAACCGATAGCTTCTACTCTTGAATAGCCGGGGATACCGAAAATAAGGCCGATGCGCGCAAGGAGAGGAGGTGGATTGCCGGTGATGAAGGCACCTGTCGAGCTCAGATCTCTAAGACGACCTTCGATTTTTTTCCCGCATCCCTCTTCTGAAGGGTGAACCCGCTGAAATACTCGCGAAAGCTCCGGGGGCATGTTGATGGTGTTTGCCGAAAGTACTTCGTACGTTATCGGCATGTCAAAATACAAACGTGGATTCATGCGTCGGTTTGTCATAAAAGTAATGTTAGATTAGGAACCTCACAAAATCCAGCTGAAAGTTCAGCTTATCCTTGCAAATTCGTGTTCAGTAAGGTAAAGAGCTGATATGCGACGTAATGATACTACTACTGAAAATAATTCTAAACCAACAGATACCACTGACAAACCTGCGCCAACAAGAAGGCGCCGGAAAAAACCCGAAGAGAATCCTAAACCGGATCCTTTTGATATCAGTGATCTATTTTTCTTTAACAGTCTTGATGACGAGGCTAAACCAACTGACACTGATGAAGATCCGGATATGTCCTTCCTCAGTTACCGGGTAAAACAGATTCCTTTGATTACTCCCATTGAGATGAACGAAAAAATCGAACAGTTGGGATATCGGGGTCAGTCTGAAGCTCGCCGTAGCGTCAGTTTAATGGCTTACAGGCATATCAGGCGCTTGAGACGGCTTTATGTGGATCGCGAAAATCCTGAGGAAGTTGGTAAAAAAATAAACCTGCTGCTCATGGGCCCCACAGGCTGTGGAAAGACTTACCTCATCGAGACGCTGTTTTCCGGCATCCTTGATCTTCCTACAGTAATTGTTGATATTACTCCGTTCAGTGAAACGGGCTACGTAGGACAGGATCCAAATAATATTCTTACGAGAATGTATCACAAAGCAGATCGCGATGATCGTCTCGCCCGCATAGGTATTATTGCTCTGGATGAATTTGATAAGCTTGCCTCAAATCAGAACAATGCGGTATTTGCCGGGGCAGGCACAACCAAAGACATCACCGGCATGGGGGTTCAGCGCGAACTTCTTAAAATGCTTGAATCCAGCGAAGTAAATGTTCCCGTGGAGCTTACTCATTCCTCTTATGTGGAAACAGTCAACCTCCGCACCGGAGATATTGCATTTATAGCTATCGGGGCATTTTCCGGCTTCAACACTATACTGAATCGATATCACCGTGGGACAATTGGCGGCTTTTCCAAAGGCAACAGCGACGAAAAACGCAAGATCTATGCGGATAATGCTATTGCCGTCACATACAGCCACGAAGAAGTTGATAATGTTGCCTACTTCCAGTCTTACGGATTCCTTCCGGAGCTTATCGCAAGGTTTGGGCAGATAATCCCCTTTGCTGCCCTCGACACCGAAACCATGAAGCAAATCCTCGAAGATAATGTCTTAAGTACGATACGTCGAGAGTTTGAGATGGAAGACATTGAGCTTGTAGTTAAGGATGAAGTAATAAATCATGTGGTTAATCTGGCCCTGAAGAGGGAGACCGGAGCACGTGGCCTGAGCTCTCTGATTTTCAGGTATCTTGAAGATAAAGCATTCGAGATGTTTGGGAGCGGTAAAAAAGCTCGTCTTATCGCTGAAATGGACGGAGAACGCATCATATCCCGCCTTGAGGAAAATAATGGAAAAAATTATCGTAGAAGGCCCCGCAAAGCTTGAGGGAGCTATTGAAATAAGTGGTGCAAAGAACGCAGCATTGCCGCTTATCTGTGCGACCATTCTAGCTAAAGGGCAGAATGTAATTACAAATGTGCCCCGGCTAGGGGATGTTCGTACAATATTGAAATTGCTGGCTATTATGGGTTGCGACGTAAATATGGCTTGGCCAAAAGTTGAGATTGATACCACTGATCTCGACAATCCCATGGCTCCATATGAACTTGTAAAAACCATGCGGGCTGCGATTCTCGTTTTAGGACCACTCGTTGCACGTTTTGGCAAAGCAAAGGTCTCTCTTCCCGGTGGGTGCGCCATAGGTGCAAGGCCCATAAACCTACATCTGACTGCACTCCAGGCCATGGGGGCGGAAATTCGGATTTTAAACGGTTATGTTGAGGTTGAATCAAAACGGCTTCACGGTGCCGTAATCAATTTCCCAATGGTGACTGTAGGTGGGACAGAGAACATAATGATGGCTGCGACTCTGGCAAAAGGAACCACTGTCATTGAAAACGCTGCAAGAGAGCCTGAAATTGAAGATCTCGCCATTTTACTCAACAAAATGGGAGCCAGAGTACACGGCGCAGGCACTTCCACCATAACCATTGAAGGTGTGGACGAACTCTTCCCCGCCAATCACAGTGTAATCCCGGATCGCATTGAAACTGGTACATTTATGGTTGCCGCAGCAATCGGTGGTGGTCGAGTCACATTGAACAATGCTGAACCGCTTCATGTGCAGAACATAATAGATAAAATGCGTGCTTCAAATATTGAAGTCACTACTTCGGGTCGCAGTATAACTATACACGCAAAAGGTGATATTCACCCGATTGACGTAATTACTCAACCATATCCATTGTTTCCGACGGATATGCAGGCTCAGTTCATGGTTTTGGCTTTGAAAGCTCAGGGAACTTCAATGATTACGGAAAGTATCTTTGAAAACCGCTACATGCACGTTCCAGAACTTTTGCGCATGGGTGCCTCAATTGATATTAACGGACATACGGCCATTATTCGCGGTGGAAAGCCTCTCAGTGCTGCAACTGTGATGGCGACAGATCTTAGGGCAAGTGCCTCACTTGTCCTTGCAGGACTTATTGCAGAAGGAACTACTGAAGTTCTTCGCATCTACCACCTTGATCGGGGATATGAAAACATCGTTGAAAAACTGAATGCTCTCGGTGCAAATATTCGTCGCGCAAAATCCGAAATGTATTGATTTCTCATTTTAAAAAGTGATACTTGTCACATTGTAAAAATGAATGATAACAGAAACTTAGGAGGGGAGAGCTTAATTTTAAGGTTGGAAATATGCATAGTGAACAAAATAAATTAGATTTCTCCCCAAAGGTTTGGTAAAAATACATCAGGACTTTTAAAAATACGGAGGTTTAGATTATGAAAACACTTACTGCACTGTTTTTTATTGTAGGCATTTCTCTCTTCGCCTGTACCGATGAGCAAACCGAAAACAATAATACAAACAATCAACTTCCAGAGTGTGGCAATGGCATTGTTGAACCCGGTGAGGACTGCGATTCCAATGCTTCCTCGTTTTCATGTGCCGAAGAGGGCTTTTTCTTTGGAGCACCTTCCTGTAGTAACACCTGCACGGTGTCATTTGAAGAATGCTCAAATACCCTGTCTGTGGATACGGGAGGTGACAATTTCAATACGGCAATGGCTGTGGCCGGAAATCACGATATTCATATGATTGTCAACTGGCAGGCTCCGAGACTTCACATGGTATTTGAAAAGACTCTGGTGCATAATTTTGCTGAAGATGGCACCAATGGCCCACTTAGTGCCAAGTCATTCACGTCTCTTGATTCCAACGAAGCAGGTGAGGTATTTATAGCCGCACTTGATTCTCGAGGAGCGCCAGACGAATTAATTCCTGATGGCCCTGTTCTGTATAAACTGGATGGCGCCGGCGATTTAGTCAAACGGTCTGAAATATTAACGGAAAATAATTATAATGGAGCTCAGTACTACATGAAACTGAAGGGAGATACGATTCTTTTATATTTTGTTGATGTTTCCGGTATTTATGACGTAGAGCAGTACAGGAGACTGGTTGTATTGAAACTGGATACAGAAGGCAATCTCTCAGGTGAGTATCAAATAACAACTACGACCGATAGTGAGTTCTACCTTGTCCCAAATTGCGACTTAAAATCTGATGGAAGCATAATCTGTACTTATAACGGAAAGATCCTCTCAATAAATGATGGAGAAATAACAGAGATAGTTGATCTGGAGACAAATATAGATTTTTGTGTCCCTATATCCCTTTTCGTTGATTCCGATGATTCGATATATCTTTCCTGCAGTAAATATGATGCCACGGGAATAAATAATGATATTAATAAGATAAAGCATTTTTCTGCCAATGGTGAACTTATTGCCAACCTCGATACGGCAAATGACATTAATCAAGGCACTTTTTTCAAAAATCAAGCGGGTCGATTGTTTGTCGTTGGAACTGATGGTAAGGATCAACCAACTTGCTATCTCACTGAAATAATAAATGGATCTCTTGGTGAGACTATAGATCTCAATGTACCATGCTTAAATACACAAGTAAAATCTGATCGTCAGGGCGGATACCTTATTGCCACTGTTGATCAAATCGAAACTCCCAATATTCTCCTTGTTCATTCCATTATTATTGACTGAATCAACATCGAGATCTAAACCCAATGCTGTTCGGTTGAGGCGTATTAGTTGATATTGTTAATAAAAACAACATACTTAAATAAAAGCAAGAACATTCAGAAAGTCAGAAACAGTATCAGAATCAGGATAATCAGGGTCTTGTGCCTGAAGGGGCATCGCAAGTACTGAATTGAAAGCGGTCTTTATTCCACAAAACACTTACCTTCAAAGTAAACGCCCTGCTCCTGTCCCTGTTTTCCTGACTTCCTGTTTTCCTGTAATTATTATAAGATGTTGTAATAATTAATTATTCACTTCTGCCAAGTACTAACCGAGCAGCATTGGGTCTAGTAAAATTAGCGGAACAGTTATTTCTATATTTTGACTATAGGGATCCTTCTCCTTTTGATCTGCTTTCCCAATGGTGTAACCGATAATTAACAGCTATTTTTCGCTTTCGGTGAAATGATCCTCACAATATTTCCGGTTTATAGTTCTGCGGATAGTAAAAAAAAGTCAAAAAAAAATCCAAAATCATTTATTTTTAAACGTTTTTCCACTATAACAGACAAAGATTACACTACTGACCGGCCGGTGGCACGCAACTTGCGACAACTCGGCGCCAGTTTTACTGGAGGTTTTATCATGAGAAACAAATTATTTATCGCATCACTTTTTACCGCTTCCATTCTTCTTACCGGTTGTTGGACCGGAACCTGCGACGACGAAGTTCAATGCAATTATTGTGATTCCACAGGGTGTTACGATGAAAATTGTGAACCGGCGTGGTGCTGGGTCGATGAAGACTGTTGGGAAGGCGAATATTGCAACCAGAGTTACAATCAGTGCTTCCCGTCTGACATCGGTTGCTACTACGACTGGGAATGTCCAAACGGAATGATCTGCGAAATCTATGAAGATGGCTGGGATTATTATGGATACTGTGTTAATCCCAATCAGAACAATACCTGCCATAATGACTGGGAATGCCCGGAAGATGCCTACTGCGACGAAATGACTGGTCGTTGTCTTCCCACTTCAGAATGTGCCACAAGCACTGACTGCCAGGAAGGCTACTACTGTGATTCACGGCATGTGTGTTCTCCAAGACCTGCCGGTGACTGTACCAGTGATGATCAATGCGGAATCGGCGCATACTGCGATGACGGAACCTGTGTAAACAGCAATCTCTGCACAGGAAACGATCAGTGTCTGGATCCTGCAGCTCCTATCTGTGATGAGCGCGGAGTCTGTGTTCCTGATACAAATCCAGTAGTTACATGTTCTGTTAACACCGATTGCGATGCCGGAAAAATCTGTGTGGATGGCGTATGTGAAAACGAAACTCCACGGGATCCTGGTCTCAACTGCCTCATTAATGAACATTGTGGCCAAAACGGTGTGTGTATCAACGGCGAATGTCACGCTCCATGTGTAGATAGCGATGACTGTGGTACTGCCCAGGTTTGCGGAACTTCCGGAATCTGTGTCGATGATCCTAATCCAGGTACAGAATGCACAATAAACACTGATTGTGTCGACTCTACTGACATCTGTATCAATGGTGTATGTCATGATTCCTGTACCGTCAATTCCGACTGTTCAAACAGCAACGATCGCTGTGATGACGGTGTCTGCGTACCTAACGATGTTGCACGGCCCATGTGCTATACAAACAACGACTGTAACGGTGGTGAAGAATGTGTTGATGGCGTCTGCAGAGTTCCCTGTACCGACGCTGACGACTGTGTTGCCTGCCCCGGCAATCCTATCTGCGGTGCTGGCGGCTTCTGTGTGGACAATAATGATGTCAACCCCGAATGCAGTCTTAACTCTGAATGCAGCTCAACTGAGGTCTGTATGGATGCAATGTGTGTTGAACAGTAAATCCATAAAGATCTGATCATTGGATTCTCCTCCTCTTATCAGCGGCCGGAACCTTAAAAGTTCCGGCCTTTTTTTTTAAAAAAATTCTCTAAAATATTGAAAATAATAAATAAAAAAGAAAATGTATCTGTTTTTTTGAACTTTTAAAATGCCTGTGTAATTCTTTTCATGCGACATTGTCCTACAAGGAGATTTAAGCATGAAACCTTTACCCATGGCTCTTTTAATAATTGCAGTTTTTACAGCAGTTGTAATGCTTGATAACTATCCCGAGGGGAAGCAGGAAAGTGAAAATAAAATGGAGAGGGTTTCTGAAAAGAACAAGGAAATTCAACCTGTTCAGGTGTCGTCAATCAGACTTGACAACCAGAAACAGTATTCTAGAGACTGAATTTTCATTCGCTTCGCGAAGAATTTTATTAAAAATCCTAACAGGCCACTACCAGTAAATTCAGCACTTTGTGGTCACTGTCCTGACTTGAAAATCGGCAAAAAGTTTGAAAAACTGAATTTCAGTCTATATGTTAAAACGGTAGCCATGGCCACGGACTGTAATAAAATGCCTTGGTTTACGATGGTCATCTACTTTTTTCCTTAAAGTAACAATAAAATTATCAACAGTCCTCACAGTGGCGTCTGTCCCCGTTGGCCAGATATTTCGAAGGAGCGCTTCCCTTGAAAATGCAATACTTGGATTCTTTATAAAATAAACCAGTAAATCGTATTCAAGGGGAGTAAGGTGGACTTCTCGACCATTTTTTTCAACTCTACGTTCATCCAGAAATACTTTGATGTCACCGAATGAAACGTTATTAACGGCACCGTTATGCCGTCTGAGAATAGCCTGAACACGGGCGTAAAGTTCCTTAACATCAAAAGGCTTGGTCAGGTAGTCGTCAGCTCCTGTGGATAATCCCTGGACCTTGGTTTCTATTTCGTCTCTAGCGCTGAGAATCAGAACCGGAGTGTAATCACCACGATCTCGCATTTGTGCAAGAATGTCCATTCCGTTCATATCAGGGAGCATGAGATCTAAAATGACCAGATCGAATTTACCATTTTTAAGATGATTTACAGCTAATGCTCCGTTTGGAGCAGCAGTAACCCGGTATCCTTCAAGTTGAAGATTTAAAAGTAGTCCTGCTAAAAGAGATGGTTCATCTTCTACCAGAAGTATCTGAGTTTCCTTATCCGCCATTACCGTCCTCCACAATTTTAAGGTTTGATTTAAAAGGCAGTTTTATTGAAAAACGACTGCCTTCTCCGGGTGTTGATTCAACATTGACCTCCCCTTCATGGGTTTTTGCTATTGTTCTGACGATACCCAGCCCAAGCCCAAGTCCTGACTTTCCTTGAAGTTTGTAGTCAACTCTATAAAATACATCGAATATTTTTTCGAGGTTTTCGGGATTTATTCCAAAACCATTATCCCTCACCTCATACACAAAATATTCGGGAATATTGAAGTTATTTAAAATTACATGAGTTTTTATAACAATGTGACGTTTGCCTTCTTCGGAGTATTTCCAGGCATTGTCAATGAGATTATAAATGGCTCTTGCCAGTGCGCCTCTATCCAGAACAAGCTCATACTCTTCAGGGCACCACTCGGTTTCCAGAAAAGATTCCCAATCGGAATGAATAGATTTAAAACTTTCAAAAGCATCCATAGCGGGTAAGGAGGCCTTGGCTTTTTCAAGATTCAGTTGTTCGCGGCCCGACAGAATCCTCTTCCATTGAAGGATCTGCTGGATCAGATAATCCAATCTCTCAGTAGATTTGAGAATTTCCTTAATACAAAGGTCTCTACCTTCGGCATCAATTCGTTCATGCTGCAGAGTTTGAGCGAACATTTTAATAGCAGAAAGGGGAGATCGCAGTTCATGAGAAACATTTGCGAGAAATGCAGTTTGTCGGCCAGCGGATTCCGAAGCTTTGGCCGTGAATATGACAGCAATAATGCTACCGGAAAGGACCGCCGCTGCAAAGCTGATCGTAAGAATTCCGAATAGTATGTCTTTCATACCGTCATAAAGAACTATGCCGATAATCCCCACTGCTGTAGTGAAGATCGTCGGGAACAGAACAAAGAAAATGATTATTTTTTGAGTACGCTTGTAAAAATTGGACACTTTAGTCATTAGATTGTCATGATGACTGGGATTTACAAAGCGTCTTTGAGATTCCATATGAGTCTTTATACCTGATCACAGCGGGAGAAGATCAGGGTGTGATGGTTTTCAGTAATGCGGAGTAAAGTTTTTGCTGTGCTTTTCCTTCCGCATCTGGCTCCATGACCAGCCGGAATGTAATAAATTTTTTCTGCTGATCAAGTCGTCCGGTGAGAGATTTTAATTCTGCATACCAAGCACGGCCGGATTTTTTGTCTACAGACCCAAGAATAATATGCAGATCAGGATTTTGTTCAATATGGACGTATTTGGGATTATTGCTGAACCATTCATAAAGATTGTTTCTAAATGAGGGACACGGCCCATCACAGGTTATCTTGACTCCATATGGATTTTTTTTTGTGGGAATTACTTCTTGTTTTTTCTTTTTCCCGCTCATGTAGACCATGACGAGTCCGATGACAAGAACTAAAATGAATAATTTACGATAGTTAACAAGTTTTTTTTGTTTGTCAGGTTTTCGGTGCCGGAGCCTTTCTCGTGAAACATCCTGCAACTTCTCCCGGAGGCGTTTGCTTCTTGGAATAATTTCCGGTGCATCTGCCCGCCTTTGGGATCTTTCATTGTTTCTTCTGGCCTTTTTCCTTTCCTTTATCTTCTTTGCGATTTCAGTTGTTTTAGAGCGTAGTTTATATGGACCGGCCATTGTTTATCATCCGGGATTAGGTTTTAACTGCAAGTCGTAAAACAGAACACGATCAGATCATTCGGCATAATTCATTTTTTTTTAACTCATCAGGTAAGTGAAGATTGCAAATTTCATTTTTAAGTATACTACTGACTTTTATGTCCCGTGGTATTATTTACATGCTCGCAGCCACTGTTGTTTTTTCCCTTGCCTATGTTTTTGTGAAAAAGGCATCCATGGAACTCGGTTTTTGGGAAGCGGCTTTTTTTCGAGCTCTTATCGGTTTTCTGATCTTGAGTTTTATTCTGATTCGCCGGGGGGAAAATATTGCAGGAAAAAGAGAAAACCGTAAGTTTCTGTTTCTTCGAGGAACTGCGGGTTCCGTGGCGATGATCCTCTATTTTGCTGCATTAAGTATGACTTCCATGGCAAATGCTTCGTCGCTGCATTATACTCATCCCCTTTTTACTACATTGCTTGCAGTTTGGCTTTTAAAAGAAAGAATTTCGGGCCTGAAAGCGATATTTGCATTTTTTGCAATGACAGGTGTATTTATCATTTTAAGACCAGACCGCGGAATTATATCTCTTGGAAGCTTTCTTGCGCTATTAAGTGGATTTTTCGCTTCTCTGGCGTATCTCACAATACGATATATTGGTGGTAAGGAATCGTCTCCGGTAATTATCAACTGGCTGTGTATAATGTCCATGGTGATTACGGGAGTGCCAATGCTCTTTTTCTGGAGAACACCGTCAGGTGTCATGTGGTTTTACCTGATTCTCGTTGGTGTGCTTACAACTTTAGCTCAGGAACTCATGACTCTTGCTTACCGTTCGGAAAATGCGTCAACAGTTGCAGCTTTTTCTTTCACAGGAATAATCTGGGCCACTATCGCCGGAAAAGTCGTTTTCCGGGAATTGCCAGGCATGCTTGAACTTGGTGGGATTTTAATTATTTTCTTTTCAATGGCTATGTTAGTGGTTACAAGGAACAAAGAACTCAGTCAGCGGGTTTAGTTAAATCTCAAGCCTGAGTGATGTACGAATTTACTTTGGAAGCGATGGAGTATTTAATTGAGTAGAACAAGAAAAAATTCAAGAAGACAAAATACATCCGTGAGAAAAGAGCGAACCTGGTGGGAAAACAGGAAATTGAAGAAAAAGGGTGTGGAGCTTTCTGCGGAATTAAGGTACATGCTTAAAAGATTTGGCAATGGGCGTAAACCGCTTTTCTACTGGCCCTGGGAACCAAAAGGCTTAACCCTTTCATCCCACGATACAGATCGAATTACTCTGCACCTCAAATCCTGGCAGGAAGCATTGGCTGCAAAAGAAGACCTTGAACCGGTTACAACTCATATGGAAGAACTGGTAAGGGAATTGAAATCCTATAGACGCAATGCCATCGCCTCTTTCGTGAAAAGTGTTTTACTTGCAGCGAGCGTCGCCCTGTTCTTCAGGGCTTTTATATTCGAGCCTTTTCGAATTCCTTCCGGTTCAATGATTCCCACACTTCAGGTTGGCGATTACATTTATGTGAACAAATCCGCGTACGGTATTCGGGTTCCGTTTACGGACCATCCCCCAAAACAATTTGCTCAGTGGTCCCTTCCCACGAGAGGGGATATTATTGTATTTATTGAGCCTCTTAAAAACAGTGAAGACTGGATAAAGCGTGTTGTTGGTCTACCGGGAGATGTAATAAGATTTCACAATAGAACTATTTATATAAAAAAAGGTGGAAAAGGTAAATTTGAACCCGTTGCCACAAAAAAACTTGAGGAAGAATGTTCGTACATGGACAAAAATGAAAAGCTCGGTGAGGACTGGCATCCAGGAAAACCATGTGATATATATGAAGAAAAAATAGGAAAGCATACTTATAAAGTCATCTATGATAAATATCCCAGACCACTTCCTTCAGGATGGCCCGATACCTGGAAAGTTCCTTCAGGCTGCGTGTTTGTAATGGGCGATAACCGAGATAACAGTGAAGACAGTCGTTTTCTTATGAAAGACAACAAGGCTGCGCCGTGTATTCCCCTTGTTAATATCAAAGGAAAGGCCGAGTTTATTTGGCTCAGCCTTGGTCACAACGGACCACGATGGAAACGAATGTTTACGGGAATTCGTTAATTATTTTATGAGTTTTAAAAGTCCTGCTGGGCATGGAAATCTCTTTTACTGACGATGATTTTTACTGTCGTTTACAAAAAAAACACGTTCGGCAGGATTTCAGCTTTTTCATGGGATGAAAGTGTTGTAAATTTCAGTATCTTAATCCGGACCACTGCCGCTTTTTCAGTGGAGAGGTAAATCATGGCATCATACGAAAACTGTCCTCCGGACACCGCCTTAACCAGTGTTGCAACCCTGGAATCTATATTCGAAATGGAACAACTTGTCGTGAGGCTTGATGAAGCCGGTATTCCATGGAAGGTTGTGGAACACAATGATATCATTCTTAAAAGTTTCAGTGATAATTTAGGGCACAGTACCCTTTTTGTTGAAACGGGCCGAGAAAAAGAAGGTCTGGATCTTCTACTTGAACACCGCAAGCAGCAACTGGAAGGAAGAGAGTGTCCCAAGTGCACCCTCTGGCTTGGGCCATCTGTGAATATATGTCCCGCTTGCAACACCGACCTTATGACGGGAAAAAAGATAAATCTCGAAGAGAGAGCCGAGTCAGATGAAGAATTCGAATCCGATGAGGACCTCGAAGATGAAGAATCTGGAGATCGTATTTCTGATCTTGAAGAGGGTATGGACAGTCTTATGGAAACTGTAGAAGATCTGGCTGATGTCGTGGAAAATCATGCTGATAAACTTGAGTCCATTGTTGTCGAGTTGGCAGAAATGAAAGACCTTCTCCTGGAAATCAAGAAAAACATGAAAGATAAACACTAATCGGTCGCCACCCCGGATAATCTCCAAAAGGGATTTCCGAATGTGTAAATCAGGAGTTGGCTAATGACGGAAACTCTGGCTGAAAAGTATGAACAGACAAAAAAATTGATTGAAAACGTATTCAGGACTTCCTTTGGTCTTGATCCGAATCAGAACAAACTTAAATCTCCTGGTGAAACAATCGACGTCTGGGGTTTGAGTCGAGGAAGTGCAACGGTATACATTGTCCTTACTCAAGCGACGGAAACCAATTATATTCAGGTTTTTAGCCAGGTTTATGAGCTTTCTGATAGCGTAGATCCGGACATTTACCCGAAACTGCTGGGCTATAATTCCCGCATGGAAATGTGCAGCGTTGCTTTTGCCGTAAAAGATAAAAAAGTAATTCTCAAGTCCGATCGGACAACAGATGATCTCAATGAGGGTGAACTTATAGATATTATCGTTAAAGTTGGAAGACTTGCAGACAAATACGACGACATTCTTCAGAATGATTATGGAAAGCTAAAATGAATTTGAAATCAAATATATCCCCCGACAGTCCCTGGTTTTCAGAAACTGCGGGCTGGCCAGATGAAGTATCACGAAACCCGGAATTTCCAGTTCGCCCCTTGGACTCGATCATTAGCGATGCTGCTTCCCGTTGGCCATCAAACCGTGCAGCCCGATTCCTCGGTATGGACATGACTTACGGTGAATATAATCGATATGTTGATGCCTTTGCAGATTCTCTATATAAACTTGGCATAAAAAAAGGCGAAACTGTTGCAATTTTACTTCCCAATTCATTTCAATATATGATTTCGTATTTTGCGATAATGCGCATAGGTGCAATAGTTTCAGGAATCAACCCAACATATAAGCCTCTGGAAATCAAACATCAACTGGAAACAGTTAAAGCAAAGTATTTGATTTTTCTTGATGCTCTATATAAAGAGAAAATTGAGCCCATAAAGCACGACATCAGTATCAAAGTATTTATCGGGACAAATATTGCGGATTTTCTTCCATGGCATAAACAGAAATTGGGAAAATTATTGAAAAAAATACCCAGTGCTCCACTACCAAGTGATGCCGTGAGTTTTACATCTTTGCTTAAGTCCGGAAAAAATCCCCCGGCAATTGAAATCGATCCCGTTAAAGATCCAGCAACCTATATCATGACCGGCGGCACCACCGGCGTTCCAAAAGCTGCTGTTTTGACACATTATAATATTCTCTGTAATGCCCTTCAGGTCAGGATGTGGTTTTACAGGAGCAATCAGAATATTGCAAACCTTGGTATTCTTCCTTTCTTCCATGCTTTTGGAATGACAGCCATAATGAATCTGACTCCCCTTTATGGTGGTTGGGTACTGCTCTTCCCTCGTCCTCCGAAAATGGAGGAATTGTGTGCTTCTCTCGAGAAAGATATTCCCAAGGAAGGAACCATATTCATCGGAGCTGAGGTTCTCTTTCAGCGGATGGCGGATTTCCCGGATCTCAAAAAATACAAAATTGCGCGGAAACTTTTTCTTGGTGTCAGTGGGGCAGGGCCACTTCATCGTGCTGTTCAGGATCGTTTTGAATCCGTAACAGGATGTCCACTTGTGGAAGGTTATGGGCTTACCGAAGCATCTCCTGTGGTAAGCGTGAATCCCCTATGGTGCAGTGATGACCAGCGCCGCAGTGGATCCATTGGTATACCACTTCCAGGTACAAAATGGCGTATTGTTGATAAATCGGATCCTACAATCGAGCTTGGAATCGGTAGCGGGCCTGATGATAAAGATCACATTGGGGAAATCGCTGTTTGTGGTCCTCAGGTTATGCAGGGATATCTTGATAACCCTGAAGAAACTGCTTCTCACATCATTGATGTGGATGGAGAAAACTGGCTGCTCACTGGTGATATCGGGTTTATGAATCCCCATGGTCAGGTGACAATTCTTGACCGAAAGAAAGAGTTAATTAAATTCAAAGGCTATAGCGTATTTCCTAAAGATGTAGAAAATCTTGTGGGAAAACATGAATGTATAAGTGAAATTGCTGTTGCGGGTCTTCCAGATGCAGACAGTGGTGAAGTAATTAAAGCCTGGGTTGTACTTAAAGAATCCTGGAAGAGCAAAATTACTGAAGACGAATTGATCAAATGGTGTATGGAGAATATTACTCATTATAAAGTACCCAAATACATAGAATTTATTGATGAAATTCCTAAGAATATGGTTGGAAAGGTTTTACGCCGGCTTCTGCGGGAAAACGATCCAATCTATCAGGAATATTTTGCTTCCAGCCACAAAATATGAGCGGTTCATACATAAAAAATCCATTAAAAGCGGGAAATTTGATAATAGTAAACGGACATCTTTATGATCCTCTGGAGAATATTGATATTGTCAACGGCTGGATCATAGTGGAAAATGGAAAGATCCGTGACATTGGGGCCGGTCACAGGGCTTTTTCCTGTGATTATCCGATTGTTGATGCTCAGGGTTCTCTTGTGTGTCCTGGCTTTACAGATATTCATGTTCATCTTCGCCAACCGGGAGGTGAACATAAAGCTACTATTGAATCGGAAACCAACGCCGCTCTAGCGGGAGGGTACACACATGTTCTTGCGATGCCGAACACGTCTCCCCCACCGGATTCAGTTGAAAACCTGGATTTAATTACACCTTTACTTGAAAAAAATGCTCTGTGCCGGGTTTCCGTTTGCGCAGCGGCATCCATCGGGCGTAACGGGGTTAAATCAGTTGATTATCAAGAGCTTATTCAGAAAGGGATTAAAGTCTTTTCTGATGATGGAGATTGCCTTGAAGATGAAACTCTATTGTCTGCCATGCTGGAAAAATCAGCTGAAACTGGAGTTACTTTTTCGGATCACTGTGAAATTAGAGCTCTGAGTGGAAAAAATCCTGTGAACCAAGGTAATGTCGCAGTTAAACTTGGTCTTCGGGGGCAAAAAGAATCATCGGAAACTGTGGCTGCGGCAAAGGGGATAATGCTCAGTTATGAAACGGGTGGACATTATCATATTCAGCATATTTCTTCGTCCAAAACCATTGAGTTGGTAAGGTGGGCTAAAGCAAGAGGTCTCAATGTAAGTTGCGAAGTTACACCTCATCATCTTATTATGAGTGAAACCGACGTGCTAACCCATGGCACTATTGCAAAGTGTGCTCCACCACTTCGGACTGAACACGATCGCAGACAGTTGATTAGTGCACTAGAAGATGGAATTATTGAATATATTGCCACGGACCATGCTCCTCACGATTTGAAAAGTAAAAATACTGACATGACCAGCGCTAGTTTTGGCATTGCAGCCATAGAAACTGCGGTTCCTCTCCTTTTAAAGCTTGTGCATGCTGGTGATATTTCAATGAAAACTTTAATTTCATGCTTGACAAGAGGGAGCTACCTCCTTGGGTGTGAAAAAAGGCTTCTTCCCGGTAGTGTTGGTGATTTTACAATTGTAGATCCGGATAGAGAATGGATGTTTTCTGGAAATCGCTACAGTATGGGGAAAAACAATCCCTTTTCAGGAACCTTATTCAAAGGCTGTATTATATACACCATAATAGATGGAATTGTTAGATATGAGTTCACTTGTTAATGACCTTGAAGCAATTTCAACTATTTTAACTGAATCTTATGGCCCGGCATTTCTTAATAGTGCAAGAGATATATACTTTCTTAAATATGGCAAACCGGCGTGGGATGAACCATTTTATGAAACACGAATGAATCTTTTTATTGAATGGTTTTTACTTGAATACTCTCCCGAGGGCGTTGAAGCTCCTATTTTAAGAGCATTAAATCTCCTGAAGACCAATCAGGAGCTTACTAAAACTGTAAATTCTCTTTATGCTTCACATTACAGTCTTTTTGATATTGAAGCCCCATGGAAGAACAAACACCAGTACCTGAGAGACACAATTTATGGCGGGGACTGGTATGTATATATTGATCCCGAAATCCCGGCGCTTGATCTGCCGGTCCTCCTTCAGGGGAGACTTATAAGAAATTCAGATGGCATCACCCTTTCCGAATCCTGCATAGTTCACCCCTCGGATGCAAGGGATCGTATTTATGAATTGCTCGATGAGAGTCAATCTACTCCTGTTGCGGAAGTACTTGAACTTCTTGCACGACTTTATATTCGGCGCTGGCGATTTCCTGCTCTTCCTTCCAGTCGATTCTACGATCCTCAAGATCCGCTTGTGAGAGATATTGTTAAGAGGACGCGCACTTAGTACGTGTCCTGTAAGTCAGGATTTTATTAAAAATCCTAACAGGCCAATAGTAATATTTTAAATTCATTTCAGGTCAGTTACTAAACATTTTTCGTAATAGTCCGATCACAAAAAAGGGAAGATTTATAATTGCCTTTTCCATGCCGGAATACGAAAGAGAGATTTCAATGGACGAATTTTCTACAACCGCAAGAGATGTTGTCAATTCAATGGACGAGTATATTACTGATATAAAAAGCAATTTTGTGAAGTCTGCGGATGAGTTGAGACTGGGTCGCGTAAAGGAAGGGCTTGCAGTTTTTTCCCACGTCATTGATGCTCTGGCTACTCTGGTAGAACTATTAGAAAAACTTGCGGAGCACGAATTGATTGATACTGGGGAAAGTTACACGAATTCAATAAATTCAATCAATGACTTTCTCGAGTTGATCGAGGAAGCCTACGGAAAGGGAGATCTTATTTCTGTAGCTGACATTATCGAGTATGAATCTGAGAAGATTGATGCTCTGTACGCCATAAAACTGTCGGAGAAGGCTAAATGAAACAGAGTTTAGACACAATTATTACTCTACTTTCATCAATTGATAGTAATCTCAAAGGACTGACCGGGTCAAATGCTCCCGCGCCAAAGCCTGCAGAAGTCACAACCCACGAGGTAGTTAAGGACAGTGCGATTGAGTCTGAGTTAAAAAACACTCAACTTATGCTTCTTCACTCGGAAAAAATGGCCTCCCTCGGGTCCATGGCAGCCGGTGTTGCCCATGAACTTAATAATCCACTGGCCTGGATTCTTTCAAACTTCCAGATTATTGGGGAAAAATACATCAGGAATCTCAAAGAGTTTTTTGATCTTATTGATGAGTATCCCGACGGCCCTGATTTTCGTGAGTTTTTATCGAGAGAGCGTAAACGACTAAAGATAGATTTTATGCTTGAAGATATCGTGAACATGCTTCAGGAAAGTACTGAAGGTGCTCTTAAAATGAGAAAAATTGTGGAAGGTCTCCGGAGTTTTGCCCGGGCTGAAGGAGATGATTTTATTGAAGCTGCAATGAGCGATATCGTTGATAATGCACTTTCAATCGCATTTAATCAGGTTAAGTATGTGGCAAATATTCACAAAGAATATCAGAGCATACCACCGGCAATTGTGGTTCCAAGCCAACTGTCTCAGGTTTATTTGAATCTCATTATCAATGCGGTTCAGGCTATCAAACCCACGCTGAACAAGGCCACAAGACCAATGGGTAATCTATGGCTCCGTATTAAAAGTGATGAAGAAAACGCCATTGTTGAAGTGACCGATGACGGCTCCGGCATCAGTCCGCAGAATATCAGCAGGATTTTTGATCCATTTTTTACTACAAAGGTTGTGGGTGAGGGCACCGGCCTTGGACTTCATATTGTTTATAATATTGTTCAAAAACACAACGGCAACATTACGGTGGATTCAAAAGAGGGGGAAGGTACTACATTCAGGGTATCTGTACCGCTTATTCATAAGGAATCCGGTGAAGAAAATGGCTGAAACTGCTGATTACTCCGATTACAAAATCCTTCTGGTGGATGACGAAACGCCGATCCTGTCTGCTTTGCGTCGTACCTTTTTCGACGAAAGCTGGGAGACATATACGGCCTCAAGTGGTGATGAAGCAATTTCCCTAATATATGATCATGAATTTGCCGTGGTTCTGTCAGACTACAAAATGCCTGACATGAATGGAGTTGAACTCCTGACGGAAGTCAGGAAAATCAGCCCTGATACCGTGAGAATGATTATTTCCGGTTATGCTGAGGCCCATGCGATAGTCGAGGCTATAAACGAAGGCCAAATTTTCCGATTTATACCTAAACCATGGAATAACACTGAGTTACTCAATATCGTCAAGCAGGGAATACGTTTTTACAGCCTCACCAATCGAAACCGGGAGCTGGAAGCGCGGCTCCTGGCAAAGAATGCGGAACTTGCGGCTATCAACGAGGATCTGGAACTGCGTGTCAAAGAACGTACGAGGGAGTTAAGTGCACACAATCAGGCTCTAACCTTCGTTCAAGAGGTTTTAGATGAGCTTCCCTACGCAATTTTAGGAATCGATCCCGAAGGATTGATTGTAATGGTTAACAAACTCGGTTTTCAAACTTTCGCCTCCAGTGAAATGGTTCTTGGAAGTGATGTGGAGTTTGTGCTGGGTCAGGAGTTGACTGCCATGGCCTTCAAAGTAATTAACGATCCCGTAGAGTCACTGGCCGCGAAGGTTTCTATTAATGGGAATTTTTTCGAATCGGAGATTATACCCATGCGAAGGGATGAAAATACGCTGAGAGGGCTTGCTCTGGTATTGAGGAAACTATAGGTAGTTAATGTCCTGAAATACCCAAAATCAAATTTTTCACTTGATTTTAGCTCAGGACTCTCACTGTTTTCGATGAAAACAGTTGTCGTCTTTGACGATTTCCTTTGGAAATACGTTTTAGACAGTAACCGCAAGGTGTTGAATTTATTGTAGTGGCCTGTTAGAAATTTTAATAAATTTCTTCGCGAAGCGAATTACAGGACACGAACTAGTTACTGTCCTGTATTATCAAATTATCAATTTACGTCGATTTTTTGCTCAGGATATTAAGATTCAATCATCGGAGAATTTAACAATTTATGCTTTTGATATTCCAAATCATGGCATTTTGAAACAGTACTTCAGGGTAACTATTTATGGATCATCAACCGGACATTGAATGCAATATAGAACCTCAAGTTCTGAGAACTGTCAAAAGGTCGATGCATCAGTTACCCGGCATGTCGGGAGCAGTGCAAAGTACCCTTTCTCTGCTTTCTGATCAGACAACGAACGTGAAAACGGTGGCTCAGGCTGTTGAAAAGGATCAAGTTCTTGCGGCGAGAGTCCTGCGTCTTGTGAATAGTCCTTTTTTCGGACTGGAGCGGCAGATAACAAGCATCCGTCAGGCGGTCATTCTCCTTGGATTCAACACCATTAGACAACTTGTTCTTTCATTCGGAATCAACAGAACGATTACCGAGCTCAGCCGGAAATATGAATTTGATATGGAGCAGTTCTGGAATCACAGTATTTCCACTGCGGTGCTTGGAAGACGCATCGCAAATACAATTCCCGGAAGCGATACGGAAAGTGCTTTTGCCTCAGGGTTGCTTCATGATATCGGTAAACTCGTTCTTTATATGGCTTTCGGTGATCAATACCACAAAATTCAAAGGGAAGCCCATACAGTAAGTATAGACCTTTGTGCTGTAGAAAAAGAAAAGTTAGGAATAACCCATCCTCAGGCTGGATTTATTCTTGGTCAAAAGTGGAATTTTCCCGAACCTATATTGAAATGCATTTTGTTTCACCACTCTGTCCCGCCATTTACTAATACAGGTAATTTCATTAAGGTAATCGGTGAGGAGTATTATAATCTTGTGGAAATTTGTTCACTTTCAAATGTTCTCAGTTCCTGGCTTGGATATGGACTGCGTGCAATAAATTTCGGTGACCTCAACTGGAACGGGATTACCATTGGAATTCACATGCCTGAATATGTACCTCCCAGAGACGAGCCAATGGCCTTTCTAAAACAGGAAGTCGACGAAGTCCTGAACAGTTTTAATAAATAGTTACTGTCCTGTAATACCAAATTTTCAAAGTTACACCAAATTTGTACACAGAACACGAACTAAATAGTTACAGCAGTGCACATGATAATTGAGCCATTGGAGTAGAACAATGAACAATAGAGAGAAACGAAGTGAGCGATATCATGGCCGCTTTATACTTGAAAATGACACCAGCGAAATGTAATGAGCGACAAGATCAACAAAAGTGGGCATTGCTGCAATGTCCTGAATTCGTGCTTAAACTGCTCTGGAAATTGTGGTAAAACCTACAAGCAGCCAACGGTACTCGACTTTTTGGGTTGCGGGAGACAAACATGCCGGGAATTGGAATCATCACAAACGCAAATGCTCGAGTTCATCGAATGTTCCCCTTTTTCAAACATGTATTGCGAAAAATGGTTGGGCGAAAAGGGGAATTGATTGCCACTTTATCTATTGATGAACTGGAGAAAACCGTTGCAGACTTTCTGAAATGGGATCTTGATATAATTGCTATTTCCGGAGGGGACGGAACAATTCATCGAACTCTCGATACTCTCCTTAAAGCTTGTGATGATCCTTCGCTGCTGCCGCCTATTCTTACTCTACCCTCGGGAACAATGAATATCATACCCAAAGCTCTCGGAATAGGAGGTGGGACCGTCTATAATCTGGCCATGGCAGTAATGATGTACAACCATGATATTCCAATGAGAATAGTGAAGAGAAATCTTCTGAAAGTAAACGAAAATTATTCAATGCTTTTTGGAATTGGTGCGCCCGTTAAGCTTCTAGACATTAATTACTCCACTGCAAAATCCCGAACGGGGGCAACGAAAATGTTCGTGAAATACTTTTCGGATCTTGCCCTGGGCGGAAAGCTGTTTAAGGAAATTCTTGCGCCATTCAATTACAGTTATCAAATAGATAATGGTGATTTTCAGGAGATAAGTACACATACTCTATTTGCCAGTTTTACGGAGAAACTTCCGTTTGGATTCCGGTTTTTCCCTCTGGCAACCCGTCAGCGAGGCGAATTTGAAATAGTAATGCTGGATTTTACCCCCATGCAGGGATTTATAAAGATACCACTCATGTGGAATGGAAATACCGTTGATTTTCGTGGAATGCACCGCCAGACGGCATCATCATTGACAATCCGGTGCGAGGAGCCTCAAGCTTATACTCTCGACGGTGATATTTATCCACCTCAATCCGTTTTTGAAATAAAATCTGGCCCGGAACTCAGGTTCCTGGTTCCCGCGGGTTTGTCTTATCTTAAATCAGCTGGCAGTCGCGCAGGACGCACAAGTCCCTGGGGAAAATCACTTCTGAGATAGTTCGTGTCCTGTAATTCGCTTTGCGAAGGATTTTATTAAAAATCCTAACAGGCCACTACCAGTAAATTCAACACCTTGCGGTCACTGTCCTGAGCCAAAAATCGGCGAAAAGTTTGAAAAACTGTATTTCAGGACAGTGACTAGATAAAGTCTGAAAAACGAGCATCTATACCGCTTCATGAGTAATACGATTGTGAGTTATTCTAAAGAAAAGCTTCAGGAAAGAGACCCTGATTGTCCTGTTCCTGCTGCTGATTTCCTGTTTACCTGAAATATTTTAACAGGGACTCAGGTAATCAGGCAAACAGGATCAGGATCAG
>JAHJMN010000010.1 GCA_018821305.1 Myxococcota bacterium | reverse complement strand
CTGTTTCTGCTACTGATTTCCTGTGTTCCTGATTTTTTTAACAGGTAATCAGCAAGTCAGGTAAACAGGGGCAGGACCAGCGGTTAACCATTCAATATCAATTAATAATTAAAAAGAACTTAATTTTTAATTCAATTTCCCATTTTCGATCCTTTTACTCCGCAAGCGGTCTATAGCATTCCGCTGTGCGAAATTGCCTACCTGTTTTCCTGCTACTGCTACTGATTACCTGTTTACCTGAAATTTTTTAAACAGGGAATCAGGTAGTCAGGAAAACAGGGTCAGGGTCAGGGTCAGCGGTTAACCATTCAATATCAATTAATAATTACTTCCGGGATAAAAGCGAGCTATTCGGTGAGTTTTGCGAGGATGTCTTCTTTTGCAAGAATGATGATTTTCCGACCATCGAGTTCAAATTCCGTGCCGGCGTATTTTTTGAAAAGTACCTTATCTCCCACTTGCAGCATTTTTGAAATTTCCGGGCCATTTCCCACGGCATAGATTTTCCCGTATTGAGGTTTTTCTTTAACTGAATCGGGGATTATTATTCCACCAACCTCTTTCATTTCCTGTTCTTCAAGTTCAACTACTGCTCTTTCTTCAAAAGGAACAACTTTCATTTAAAACCTCCGATAAAGTGTAAAATATCAATATTTTCAGTTAACGCATCAATTGATTTGATGCATGACCTTTAATGACGTCACTTCAAGTAATCACTCATTACAGTTGTGTCAAGCTCCAGTGGCAGGGTAGTTACTTATTTTTTTCTTCCGGAGGAATAAAATCGTCGCCAATAACAATTTCCCAAGGATTTTTTTCACTTTTTTCCAGAATAACAGGGGCGACTTCTGCTCGAAGAACTGGATCCCATTGTAAAAGGCGGGCACTGCCATCAGAGATCCGGGCGAAAGTAAATTGTCTGGCACGATGTTTAAGGAGATCCCACGGCCCGGGATACATTATCCAGGTCCCTGTGTTGATATAGACTGCGCCTTTTGAAAGTACAGCTCTTTCACACACATGAGTATGGCCCATTACAACAACATCAGCTTCTATGAGGGTAGCGATTTTATTGGCCACATCTTTTGTCTTGTCTACCAGGGGATCTTCGTAACTGTAGATAACTTTTCCAACTTTTGAGAAAAGAAAGAAAAATCCTACGACGGAAAGAACTGCAAGAACACTTATGGTTGATGCCTTGCCAAATATGGAACTGGAAAGGACAGCGGACAATGTAGTGAACAGCAGGATCCATCCAAAAACCGACGCTAAAAATAAAACGGAGAAAATGACCACCTGGATTAAAAAAGGACGAAAAAGTCTTATAAATATATCGTATCCGCTGTGTCCCAGTGGAAGTGCCCGGAATGAGTCAATTTTTTTAACTTTTTCAACGGGAAGACCGTTGAGAGAAGCATATTCACTTCGCCGCTGAATGTGTTTCTTTAAAAATTCAGCTAACTTCGAACCACTGACTTCAATACTGTTCCTGGCTGCTCTCAGGAAAAACGGAAAGTTCAGATGAAGCGTCCTGATAAAATCCCAGATATTAAATGATTTCATTACGCCAAGGTACTGTGCAAGACTTATAACATGCGTACGGTATGGATCCAAACCACGAATCGGACCATATACAAACCGGGCAAAGAGAGAGCCAACGGGGTATTCAAGAAGAGGGCGTGGACTGCCGTAAGCACCCTCAGGCAAAACCGGACATAGAGGGCTGGTAATGGCGTTTGTTTCATCATATTGATTTCCATGTTCAATATAAACCCCATCTTCGTGCCAGAACCACTGTCTTATTTCGAAATTATCTATTTCACAGCCATCCTCACTGCCCATTTCCATAAGCCGTTCTTTTAAAAATGAACGAATTTCTTCCTGAACGGATTCCCAATAGATCTCCAGATCATGATTTCCCCGGATATATACGATGCGGTGGCCGGCCATTAAAAAATTTGCAAGTGCTTTAAAAAAATCAAAGTGTCCTTGAAGAATAATTCGAGTTTTCCAGACTGCTTTGTTTTCAGCACTTCCAAGACCAAATTTGGCCTCATTGCGGTTTACAAAAATTCCTTCCTTCAGAATGACTTCTTTATCAGGCAGAGTTGTTACGGACAAAAAATCCATGACATCTCCGTTCAGAACTAAAAGTTGCTTAAGTCCTGATTTCTTTGAATTGTCTATAATCTGCTCAAGGAACAGTGCAAATTCGCAGTCGTAAAAGAATTCCTCATGTCGGGAGAACGTTGCGGTGTCCGGATTCATCCCGGCTCCAAGGTGTAGATCACTTACAACTGTTATCTCCATTTTGCTCATAACAAAGATTCTCCATATTGCTTCACGTAACTGAATATAAGCTACAGATACATTTTTGGGAATTTGTTTTCTAAAGCCATTGCAATATCCTCAGGAGCCTATCGAATAAATTCGATAATTTTTTTTTATTTTCTTTACGACCTGACACCGATGCTGCTCCCTGACTGCCTGAATCCCTGTTAAAAATAATCAGGAAAGCAGGGAATCAGGAACAGGAACAGGGAAATCAGGTAGACAATTTCGCGCATCTGAATACTATAAGAGGGTTTTTTCCTGAAGGATTTCTTTAAATTAAGTTACTATTATATTACTCAGGAAGAGTTCTAATCAAAAATAGATTTGATTTTTTCGAGGTCTTGAGTATCATCTGATAACCGAACTTTTTAATATCTCCGGATTTCCTCGGGAGTCCTTAAAACGGGGTTAATTTTTGAAATGAACAGAACCATATATTCCATTGTTTTTCTCACGGCATTCGGCGTTACAAACGCGGCTTATGCACAGAATCCAAAGGTATCAAGTCACTCGTTTATTGATGGCACAGTCAATACCGGCGTACTGAAACTCAAGGGCGAACTTGAAGGGGCTCTGGGATATCTCTCTCAGATTAACTACCGACAGGTTTCACTCCAGATTCCTCAGCCCCCTTCCGATGAATTGCTTGAAGCGGATAAATCCTACAATGAGGGGAAGAATTTTTATACAGAAAAGAAATATCAGGAAGCGTTCACCAGTCTTACAAAAGCTCTGACAATGTACGACAAGCTTTATTACGCAATTTCCGTAGAAGGAAAAGCCGGGAAAAAACGCATGCGTAATGTATACAGGCGCCTTGCAGCAATGGCCTATAAACTGAAAGATAAAAAGGCTGCAGAGCAGTATCTTCTGAGGTTTTTATCCTGGCGTCCCAAAGCCAAACCAAAACGCGTGGCAAAATATCTTCGACCCATGTTTAAAAAAATTAAAGATGAATATTCCGCAAAACAGAGCGGCAAGGTAGTCATCACCACAGACCCTCCGGGAGCAACAATATATTTCAAAACGAAGAATATGAATAACGCTCCTGTATCTATTGAAACTGTAGAAGTTGGAGAAGCTGTCGTTGTTGCAGTCATGCCCGGCTATGAAGTCGCTGTTGAGAAATTTAATCTCGAAGACAAAAAAGAAAAAACACTTCACATTGTTATGAAACCACGAGCCCGTGGTGTTCTCGGCACTTTAATCAATACAAAAGTCGAACTAATTCACAAAACACCGGGGAGCAATATCACCGCTTCGTTTTCCACTCTCAAAGTTGAAATGATGGTCTTTTACGTTCTCGAAGTAAAAGGCGGCTCCGATGTCACGGTCACTGCGTATCTGTACGACTCCAGACTCAATACAAAACTGAATCAAATCAAACAGACATTCAATGCATCTTCTTTTAAATCCGAAGATGTAAAGCATTTTGTAAATAAATTATTTACGGGGGTTCCCCTTGATGGGAAATGGCCCGTAGTTAAGCCCAAACCCAAACCGGGAGTTACTCTCATGACGAAATTCAAAAAGTTTCAACAGAGTAAATACTTCTGGCCCACTGTTGGTGGAATTGGTGGGGCAATAATAATCGGAACAGTAACAGCAATTATTCTAGCGACGGGTGGGGATAATTATTATCCCTCCGGCGGTCGATATATGACATTAAAATAATCTAAGGAGGATTCCATGATGCGTAATTTTAAGATTTCTTTTATTTTGTTGCTCCTGCTTGCTATTGCAGGTTGTGACGACGGCAAACAGACGTTCAATGAAAACGTCACGATTAATCCAACGGAGGTTTTTGGTACTGTTGGTGGGTTTGTAATGGATGCCACTACAGATGCGCCCCTTGAAGGCGTAAACATCACCGTTATTTCCGGTTCCACGACACTGACGGCAGTCAGTGGTGCAGATGGTATTTTCAGTGTTCAGAACGTTCCCGCTACTGGTTCCGTAGTCGTCCTTATGGACGCAGATGGTTATGCTTCTGCAAGACAGATCATTCCATTTGAAATGGGAACTGGCAATACACCCTTTGTTAACCCCGTAGCTACTGCTTCTCCTGCATGGCTTGTTCCACTCACTGGCTCATTCACCGTGAGAGTTATTGACGACGATGGTCGCCCGATTCCTTCACATTCTTTAATGCTGAAAGCAGGCCCCAGTCAGATATGGCTCACTGATGACAATTATATCAATTCATCAGGGCAGGTTACAACTTATGCCAACACCAATGCCCTCGGCATTGCCATGTTTGAAAACCTTCCGGATTCCGGTTCCATGGTTTCAAACAGCTGGATTGAAATATCTGTTCCGGATTACGATCAGGATGGAGACGGATATCCTGACTACAGTGGTGCGACATACAGTTATGATTTAAGAAATGATTCATCCGCAACACAACTTATCAGACTTTCCCGAATTAACAATTCAGCCCTTACAATTTACGATTCAACAATGCCGTATTTCACAAATACTGTTGTTATTCCTGGTACTTATGGCGGTGGGGAACGCATTTACTTGAACTTCAATCGCGAAGTCAGCGAAGACACAATTGAAGTTGAACTTTATGGAGCTGAAATCGGTTCACCGTCCTCAATTATCACACCAACGGTTCAGGGTACTTTAGTTTACTTTGATCTCCCGGAATCTATTGTTCTCAACGAAAAATATTTCCTCAGAGTATATGCAACAACTCAGGACTTTTACTATCAGTATGAAAAAACAGTTCCTGTATTTACTCATCCCGATGGTACACTTACGGTTTCTCTTGTAAAAGAAGATCCAATCAACCCCGCAAGTCCCATTATTGCTACATTCAGCCAGTACATTGGTAATGGTTCTCCTGGTTATCAAACCTGGTCAGGACTTGATGGCTTTGTATATTTCAATGCGGATATCAATTCCAGCAGCATTACCGGTGACTCGGCTTCCGAATGGGGTTACTATACAACGGATGTTCCCATGACAATTGATGAAGAGGGAGCTTATTGGCTGCCTTCAGTTACTCCTGGACAGACCAATTATTCCAAGACCTTCCGTTTCACAGTTCCTTACAGCATCAATCCCGGAACTGCTGTTTATTTCACGTTCGATCAGGTTTCTACAAGCAATTACCGTTTAAAAACTGCTGACGGTATGTCCCTTGATCAGATTCAGGGAATTATGCCCTGATTTTCCCTCATTAATATAATTACTGTCCTGAATCAGATTTTTCGCTCAGGACAGTAATTTACTGGTTGTGGCCTGTCTTGATTTTTAATAAAATCCTTAGCGAGGCGAATCGCAGGCCACGATCCAGTTAGTGGCCTGACAGAATTTTTAACAAAATTCTTCGAAAAGCGAATATCCAAACCCCTATGGTTATGAATAAACACTTAGAAAGGAAACAAAATGGTTAACTACAAAGATTTAGGTCTCGTAAATACGAGAAAAATGTTCAAAGCTGCCCATGAAGGCAAGTTTGCAATTCCAGCCTACAACTTCAACAACATGGAACAGTTGCAGGCTATTATACTTGGATGCGCTGAAAGTGACAGTCCTGTTATCATTCAGGTTTCCAAAGGCGCTCGGTCCTATGCCAATCAAACTCTTTTAAGATATATGGCAGAAGGAGCCGTTGCTATGGTTAGAGAAATGGGAGCAAAAATCCCCATCACTCTTCATCTTGACCACGGTGACAGTTTTGAACTGGCAAAAAGTTGTATCGATACGGGATTTTCTTCAGTCATGATCGACGGAAGTCATCTTTCCTATGAAGACAACATTGCCCTTACCCGTAAAGTTGTTGAATTTGCCCATGATCACGATGTTACGGTAGAAGGTGAACTTGGTGTTTTAGCCGGAATTGAAGACGAAGTTCAGTCAGAACACAGCCACTACACTAATCCCGATGAAGTTGAGGACTTCGTAAGTAGGACGGGTGTAGATTCTCTTGCCATTTCCATTGGAACATCCCATGGCGCTCACAAGTTTAAACTTAAACCCGGTGAGAATCCCCCTCCCCTGCGTTTCGACATTCTCGAAGAAATTGAAAAACGCATTCCCCTTTTCCCCATTGTACTTCACGGTGCATCCAGTGTAGTTCCTGAATATGTCGACATGATCAATCAGTATGGTGGAAAACTTGAAAATGCCGTAGGTATCCCGGAAGATCAACTCCGTCGTGCCGCAGGCAGCGCTGTTTGCAAGATTAATATCGATTCCGATGGACGCCTTGCCATGACAGCTAAAATTCGTGAAGCATTTATGAAGAGCCCCGGCGAGTTTGATCCCCGGAAATACCTTGGACCCGCAAGAGAAGCTCTTAAAAACCTGATCATCCACAAAAACCGCAACGTTCTTGGCAGCGCCGGCCACGGCCACGAGCTCGTCTAAACCCAATGCTGCTCGGTTAGTGAAATTTGGAAAGAAATAATTAATAAATACAACATCGTATAATAATTACAGGAAAACAGGAAGTCAGGAAAACAGGGACAGCAGCAGGGCGTTTACTTTCAAGGTAAGTGTTTTTGTGGCATAAAGACCGCTTTCAGTACTTGCGATGCACCTTCAGGAACAAGACCCTGATTATCCTG
>JAHJMN010000115.1 GCA_018821305.1 Myxococcota bacterium | reverse complement strand
TCATCCTGCCATTTGTAATTATGCTTTGATGTTGAATGGTTACGACCTGATCCTGACCCTGTTTACCTGACTGCCTGAGTCCCTGTTAAAAAATCAGGTATTCAGGTAAGCAGTAGCAGCAACAGGGAAATCAGGTAGGCAATTTCGCGCAGCGGAATGCTTTAGAGGGACTTTCTCCTGAAGCATTTCTTTAAAACGAGACCCCTGGGGATCTACTTCTTTCGTGTCCTGAAATTCAATTTTTGTAAAAATTGAGCATGTTTAAGAAAACATGCCATTCAGAACACTTTTATAATTTCAAGGCCTTCATTCTTAATGTCCTGTGTCCAAATTTGATATAAACTTGAAAAGATCGTATTACAGGACATTAACTACTTCACGCGGTAGTGGTACAGAATCGATACGGAATCAAGAATATCCATTTCCGCCGTCACGCAACCGCTGGCCCAATTGTTGATTACCAGATAATTTCCCCTTGAGTCTTTGCGATCGGAAATAATGCCCACATGATCAGGCCCTGGATAGGTAATTGTATCCATGAAAATAATATCTCCGGGAAGAAATTTATCTTTTGTTTTTTCGCTCCAGCCATTGCTTATGAGGTTGTAATGGTACCGGAAATAAACAAGCATGTTTCCCACCCGGCGGTGATCAATATTTCTATCAGGCTTTTTAATGCGAGGATAAAGGTTCCTGTTTTTCATAATATTATCATACATAAGAGACTGAAGATCAATGCCGGCATTACGCATTGCCCGGATGATGACATCTGTGCAAACACCTTTATTTTCGGGAACATCACCCCAGGGATATTTAATTGAAAAGTAAGCAGGATCATAATCAGATTTGTTCAAAATGAGCTTTTTTGCACCAATGAGAATATCGAGTTGATCCGCAATTCCATCGCCGTCCTTATCTCCCGGTGTCCAGTCCGGAACAATGTGCACCGGGGTCCAGTGACTCGTTGAATGATAAAGTTCAATGGCATCCTCATCACGCAGGGCAATACATCCCAGCGTCCAATCTGAATCCACACCACCCCCATGAATCCTGATGGAGGATCCCAGAGTCGTGTTCTGAAGTGGTGTTTTCTTATCCTTCAGAAGTTTATCAATTTCAGTGTACTGTGCTTTTGTTATCAGTTTACTTGCCAAACCTCTTTTTGCATCATGAACTCCGGGATAGGTGAGTAGCAAACTGGCACTACCATATCTGGGACTGATTTTCTTGAAAAGCTTCCGTTCGCAGATAGCATACTTTCCTTCAGGTGTTTTTTTGTCTCCCTGCCGAATCTTTTTCCCTTTGGGCGCACCGCCTAAAGCAATGGGATAAACTTTTGCCGCAACATAATTGTGATAAAGAGTCAAAGTCCGAGCTTTTTTATTAACATAGATATAAGTTTTCTTCGGGTCGATACCTGAAAGTTTTTCGAGAGTTATCTGAGAATCAAATTTTGAGAAAACTCCCTTATCCTTGATCCCGAGAGGAAGAAGTTTCTTTATGGGCTTTGGCACAGGTGGAGCCTTTTTCTGAGCAACGGACTTTTTTTCCGGAGGCTTCACTGGCTTCATCAGCGGTTCTTTTACAGGTTCATGCTTGGGAGATAATTTCTTATCAGGCCCGGAAGCAGAATTGTTACTGTCAGTCTTCCCTGTGCAGTTCAGGAGCGAACCGGATAAAACTAATATTATTAATAACTTCATATCCTGGACTCTCCTTTTTACAGATGTAACTACCATCCAAGTTGCAATATAAATATAGTCATTTGTAATTTTTTCAGCAAGAAAAAAGTTCCAACGAAAACTCAGATTCCTGATATACATTGCAATTTGAGTTGAAACACATTACTATGCCTGCACAATCCGAGGTATTAAATGCTGGAAGTATCGATAACGCATCTTGAATCTGTTGCCCAGAAATGGATAAATTACGGTTGGAATGAATTTGATCCCGACCTTTTCCGGGCACTTCATTCCAATGACTTCGTTGACTATGACAGCGATGAGCGGAATAAAGATATCGACAGTTTTATCGAAGGAATCCGCAGCCTCTACCGCACATTTCCCGATTTTAAAGCTACAGTCAGCGACCTTATTATTGATAACTCCCGTGGAAAAGTAGCCATACGCTGGACTGCATCGGGAACGCACACTCAGCCGTTTATGGGCATCGCTCCCACGGGGAAAAACGTCAAATTCAGCGGCATCGAAATCATCGAGTTAAGAGATGGTCTTATTTGCAGCCGATGGGGACAGTGGGATGCCATTGATATTCTGTTCCAGATATCCGAATCCCCATCCATACCGCTTCCTGTGTAATACGATATTGTTTAATTTGAGAGAAAAGCTTCAGGAAAAAGACCCTGTTTTCCCTGTTCCTGCTACTGATTTCCTGAATGCCTGTTTTGTTTACAGGGACTCAGGCAGTCAGGAAACAGGGGCAGGATCAGGTTGTAACCATTTAACATCAATGTAAAATTACAAAAATGAAATAAAATATTCACTTTTAGATTTCGATCCTTTTACTCAGGACAGTGACTAAATGATTTTTCACGGAATTACATAAATAAAGATTGCGAGAAAATGAAGAATAGAACCTGCTAAAACGAAGCAGTGCCAAACGGAGTGCATGTATTTTATTTTCTTTTGAACGTAAAAAACGGTTCCCAGGGTGTACACAATTCCGCCGGCAAACAGCAGTATAAGCCCGCCTTTCGCCATGGAAACCAGCAGCGGTTTAATGGCGAAGATAACTATCCATCCCATTCCCGTGTATAAAACCACGCTTATCCACTTGGGTCTGTAAACCCAGAAGGCTTCTGTAATTAAACCCGCAACAGCTAAAGTCCATACCGTGGCAAAAATTCCCCAACCCCAGGGACCCCGCAGCGTTACAAGGGAAAATGGCGTATATGTTCCTGCAATAAGCAGAAAAATACTACTGTGATCAAGTATTTTGAAAATATGTTTTGCCCGTTCGTTTGTCAGAGAATGGTAAAGCGTAGAGGCTGTGTAGAGCAAAATCAGGGAAATCCCGTAAACAATGCTTGTGGCAATGTGCCAGCCGTTACCAAACATCGTCGCAAATACTATCATCATGGCGAGGCCAGCAGAGCTGAGTGCAATACCAATTCCGTGAATTACGCCGGACGCAATTTCCTCACCCTGTGTATATGCAGGTTTGAAGATTTGATTTGAATCCTTTGTCTGTTCCATTTGTAACCCTCCACCAGAAGAGTTTTATTAGATTGAGGAGGGAAGGCAAGTCCATTGATACCAACAATAAAAATAATGGTCACGGGTTTGTCATGATAAGTAATATCACAACAATTACAGAAACTTCCACACCAATAAAATCCTGACAAAAAAGTCTAAATCCATTCTACTCTTTTTCCGGAAACCGGTTATCATAAAGGTCACTATAGAGAATATCAATTTGTCCGATTTCAATAAGACGGAGTATCTGTGCTGCCATGGATAAAGTATATGAAATAAGGAAATTTGTTGCTCCCGAGTTTGTATTCGGTGTCGGATCCCGAAAGTTTGCGGGCTCTTACCTGAATAATCTTAATATTAATAAGGTCCTTCTGGTAACAGATAAGGGGCTACTGAAAACCCCTTGGGTTTCAAAATTATGCGATAATCTCAAAGAGCACGAAATTAATTTTGAGATTTTCTCGGATGTGACTCCAAATCCCCGAGATTTTGAAGTTTCAGAAGGTGCGGAGTTTTTCAGTAAAACGCACTGCGAAGGCATTGTTGCTATCGGAGGAGGTAGCCCAATGGACTGCGCAAAAGGAATTGGAATTATTGCCTCAAATGGAGGAACAATACATGATTACGAAGGTGTCGATGAAATTCCCAAGCCGATTCCACCACTTGTATGTATTCCCACAACTTCCGGTACCAGTGCTGATGTAAGTCAATTTGCCATTATAACCAATTGGGATAAGCGCATAAAAATGGCCATTGTCAGTCGAAGCGTCATTCCTGATGTAGCCCTGATTGATCCCGAGATTACTATGACAATGCCCTTGGATCTCACTGTAAACACAGGCCTTGACGCACTGACTCATGCCATGGAAGCCCTTGTTTCAAATGCAGCAGGCCCAGTTACAGACCTCTACGCCGTCAAAGCAATAACTCTCGTCTTTGAATACCTGCACAAAACAGTTTTGAATCCGGAAGATCTCTTTTTACGGGATCAAATGTCCCTTGCGAGTCTTTACGCTGGTCTTGCTTTTTCAAATGCATCTTTAGGCGCTGTTCATGCTATGGCTCATGTCCTCGGTGGACAACTTGATCTACCTCATGGCGAGTGCAATGCTATTTTACTTCCCTATGTAATTGATTATAATTTTGAATCAGCACCTTCACAGTACAGGGAAGCTGCAAAAGCAATTGGAATTGATTGTAAAAATAATGAAGATATCAAAGATGCCCTCCTGAATGCAGTATTTGACCTTGAACGAAAGTGCGGACTTGATCGTCGTCTTTCAACTCTTGGTGTTAATACTGAAATGCTTAAAGAATTTGCCCATTTTGCACTACTTGATCCCTGCATGGTTACAAATCCGGTCACTCCTGAACTTTCAGACATTGCCGGAATCTATGGGAAGGCGCTATGACTTCCAGAGATGAACTTAGAAACAGAATTCTCGGCTTCGGCGAAAAATCCATGCGGAAGAATTACTTTGGCACTCTGAAGCAAACAGGCGAGGAACTTCACCGTTTCAGAGTACTCCTTAACAAGACTTCCGAAATGATCTTCGTCGCAGATGCACAGACAGGAATTGTCACGGATATGAACGATAGTGCTCGTTTCTGCCTTGGCATTGATAACACTAGTGAATTTAATATTCTCAACCATCTTAAAGAGTTTTTTCGGGATCTTGATTATCCAGGTTCTGAGGGTTTTTCGTTTCTATTAAATACCAAAGATCCTGTTTTTGTGTCCCCAAAGGATATTCCTTTTGAATTGAGTATATCTTTTGAAACCTACAATGAGCGCAATTATGCAGTTATTGTTTTAAAGGATATTTCTCATCGATTGAAAGTTGAAAACGAAAAGGAGCAACTCAGGCAGCAGCTCTTTCAAAGTCAGAAAATGGAAGCCATGGGTCAGTTAGCTGGTGGAATTGCTCATGATTTTAATAATATTCTCACAGGAATTATAGGACACGCTTCTTTAGCAGCGACGGAAATCAATTCGGCAGAAAACCTTGAAGAATATATCAATCAGATCCTCAAAGATGCCCAGAGGGCTGCTGCTTTAGTCAATCAAATCCTTGCTTTCAGCCGAAAACAGGTACTTAAAACCCAGTTTATCACTGTAAATACACTGGTAAGTGACATGATTAAGCTTTTAGACCGGCTCATAGGTGAAAAGGTCCAGATTTTAAACGATCTAAAAACTGAGGATCACTCGTTAAACGTTGATATTACACTTATTCAGAGTGTTATACTCAACATAGTAATCAATGCCCGGGATGCCATGCCCTCAGGAGGTATCGTAGCAATTTCTTCGGAGTATGACTTTTCTTCGAAAACCGCCACCATTTTAATCGCCGATACCGGGAATGGAATCCCTGTGGATATTTCGTCACGCATTTTCGAACCGTTTTTTACAACAAAGGGTGCAAGTGGGGGAAACGGTCTCGGCCTCGCTACGTCCTGGGGAATTGTAAAACAACATGGAGGCTCTTTGGATTTTACCAGCGAAGTCGGCAAAGGGACCACTTTCAGAATTTCGCTTCCCTATGTTGAAACAGAAAAATCAATTAGCGCAGGCCCCGGAAATTCATGCGAAATTCACGTCTGTCACGACGAACTTAATATTCTTCTGGTGGAAGATGACAGCTCTGTTGCCAAAATAATAATGAAATTATTATCAAAATGGGGATGCAATATCTTCTTCGCATCGGACCCTGATGAAGCAATTCAGTTATTCAGAACAAATTCTGTTGATCTGGTTATTTCTGACATTGTCATGCCCGGGATGACAGGGGTGGAAATGATGGAAACAATAAATACTATTAGAAAAGTTCCAGTGCTCTTCATGTCAGGGTACAGTGACCTTGAGATTGCATCCATGCTTGAAAATAACCCTGAGTGTAGTTTTATAGCTAAGCCATTCACACCTGCTCAATTCAATGAAAAAATGAATCAGGTTCTTGTGGACTTTCAAACAGAAAACTATGGAAAATAAAACTCATCCTGATTGCTTTAAATGCCGGCATTTCTATGTTACCTGGGACAAAAAATTCCCCCGGGGATGCCGCGTATATGGTATCAAATCAACAATGGTTCCTTCGAAAGTAGTTTTTATCTCCACAAATCAGCAGTGCATTTCTTTCGCTGAAAAAACAAAACAGTAGGTTTTTTCTTATACCGCTTGGGGACTTAAATTAGACCCAATGCTGATCGGTTAGTGAAATTTGGAAAGAAATAATTAGTTACTGTCCTGAAATACCCAAAATCAAAGTTTTCACTTGATTTTAGGTCAGGACAGTAACCGCAAGGTGTTGAATTTATTGTAGTGGCCTGTTAG
>JAHJMN010000114.1 GCA_018821305.1 Myxococcota bacterium | reverse complement strand
TAAGGAAAGTTTTGGCTCTCAACATATTTTTTCTACGAAAAAATAGTCTGCCGCCCGTGGAGCGTTTTTTTGCAAAAATCGCTCTTGATGGCGTCATTTCATGACTTGCGGATGCGGACTCATAAGCCCGCATCCTTTGTTGAGTAAAAACGTAAAATTCCAGTTTCTGGTTCTGACCCCCTGAAATTTTTTACTTCTTAAGCAGTTAGTCTGGGGATAGCAGTAGCAGGAAATCAGCAAAGCAGGGAATCAGGGGACAGGGTTTACTTCGAAGACACGTGTTTAAAGAAATAGTTCAGGAAAAATCCCCCTGTTTTCCTGCTTCTGCTACTGACTCCCTGTCTTCCTGTTTAAGCAGGTAAGCAGGTAGTCAGAAAATCAAGGTCAGGATCATGGCGTAACCATTCAATATCAATGTAAAATTACAATATCTGGAAGCAAATTTTCACTTTCAGATTTCAATCCAGGAAATGCTTCAGGAATGAGCCCCTGTTTTCTACCTTCTGTTACTGCCGCCCTGTTTTCCTGTTTTTTTTATCTACGCTTGAAATCCTTCTTGACTTTTTATTGGGTTTTTATAGATTGTCTTTGGACTTACTTTTCCCACAGGAGAAAACAATGAAAAAACTATTTCTTTTTGTTCCCGCCCTTATCTACATCACAGGCTGTTACAGAACCGAGTTCATCCGCCCCACAGAAATAGTGAAGCTAAACAACACAGCTTCAATTCAGGTAGGGACCACCTCTCATACAACGTCATCCTATAACTACAGTACAAAATCTACAAGTTATAGCACATCTTATTCTCCTGTAATGTCCCACTCCTACAGGACACTACTGAAACCCGATGGCACAACAACGCCCCACATCGGTGGTTTCAGTTATATTACGATTTTTACAACAAATGGAGGGCAGTATAAAGTCGAATACCCAATTCAAGCATCAATTAACGGTGAAAACATAAAACTTGCAGGGAAAAACTTTCCAGAACAGGATATTCGCATTGTTGATATCCACAAGGCAAGCGTAACAACTTATGATGGTTCCTCAACCTATATGATTGTCATGTTAGTCTCTGTTGTAATTACAGGAATAATAATGGGCGTTTATTTAAGTTCCTCATCCGAAGACGAAAGCTATAAGAAATTCCATCCATAACTCCTTCCCACTCAACGTCCCGTCTCTTCATTTCACACCCTGAAGTGGAATTTTCTTTCGCTCTGGGGCATTTCAGCTTGCCATTTGTTTTTGTTTGTTATTCAGTAAACCCATGTGTATCCGAACTACTGAGGACGGCATCACCGTCGAGATAAAAGTCCAGCCGCGTTCCTCAAAGACAGGCATAGGGCCCATTTCAGCTGGAGCAGTCAAAGTTCGCATCAGTGAGGCACCGGTTGATGGAAAAGCCAACGAAGCGGTGATAAAACTCTTTTCTTCGCTTCTTGGCATTGCAAAAAGCCAAATCCGGATAATAAAAGGAGAGTTGGCTCGATCGAAGGTAATAGCTATTTCAGGCGTGAGCACATCGGATCTGGAGAAAATTATTAAATGAAACGCTTTTATTACATCTTAATCTTATTGTGTGTTTTTGTCGCCTGCGCCGAAACTCCGCGACTGGACTTTGAAGTCATATTGCCCGAAGACCACGATTTTTTCATGGATCTTGATTACGTTCAGGTCACCATGGGTGACAAAGTAAAACGCTACGAAGTTACCAATGGTTCCTTTGAAATAAACGCCAAGTTTAATACGACATACGGAGACATCGCACGACTTGAATTGCGCGGATACAACTCTAATCAGGACGTCATTGCCTGGGGAAGAACGCCGATATTCAGTTCCGTTGAGAGCTCCTGGCTGTTAAGCCTGTATTTCGGAGAAGTAAATACAATCGGACACTTGTATGATGAAGTATCCCTTCCGTGCTCCGGAGCGCAGGCAGTTCCCATCACTGGCACCGGTTCGGGCCCCGATAACATTGCCGGGCATTTTTTCTTCGGTGGCACATCCGATGCGTCGACCCTCGATACGGTTCTTTATTACGATTCCTACTTCCATGCACCTTACAGTTTTGAGGATATCCCCCTCGCCCTCCGGGATTCTCAAGTCATGGTTGTGAACAATTCCATCATTCTGTTTTACGGCGGAACAACGGAAACGGGCACCGTTTCGGATAAACTCTATTATTACGCATCATCATGCACGTATTCCTGCGGTGCGACGGAGCTTACATGGGGTGAAAACGAACCACTCCCTCCTCTCACGGGGGCAAAAGTCCTTCCCCTCGGCCCGTTTCAAGACGTCGTTGATGATTACTCCGGTAACGAACTGGTTCATGCTTTTATGCTCATCGGAGGACAAACGGACGAAGGCCCATCAGATAAACTTTACCTTGTAACGGCATGGCTCAATCCCGTTACTCAGACCATAGTCATCCGGCAGAAAAACTTTGAATGGCCGACTTTCCGTACGAGCTTTGCCGCGGCAGCTACTTCTCAGGGTTCCATGGATATCCCCATTGCCATCTATGGTGGCGATTCAGAAAACCAACTGGCAACGCTGAGCATCGGCGATAATCCCGAAGGAATTACCTTCACTCTCAGTTTTAACAGTATAAGTGGAGCATCTCCCCTGAATCCCGAAATCGCCGTCACGGAAAACGGTACTTTTATATTCATGGGTGGTGAAACATCAGACGGTACACCAGTTACTGATGTATACGCGCTTAGCCCCGCACGCATGAATCTGGAAACCATGACCGCCCAGGTCAGTCGTACGGGTTTCACTCCGGCAATCATCAATGATACTCTGCTTTTAGCCGGCGGACAGTGTGGCGAGGACATCTGTGATGCAGCTGAAATTCTGAAAATTTACGAAACGGATACAGGAATCGACGTGGAAAATATTGCTCAGGCGTCACATCCGACACCCCGTATCCATCCCTCGGTTATGGTGCTTCCCACGGGAAACATTGCCATTTCCGGAGGTACTGACGCCGGCGGAGCATGCGTTAAATCATTAGAACTTTTTACACCTGAACCCTTTACAACCCAAACCGAGGAGGAAAAATGAGCTCAGTTATTTCAGGACTAAACCCAGGTAATTTATGGAAGTATTTTGCAGGTATGTGTGCAATCCCACATCAGTCTAAAAATGAAACCGCCATTCGCGAGTGGCTCATCGGCCTCGGGAAAGAACGCAATTTCGAAGTCCGTACTGATGAAGTGGGCAACGTTTGCATTGCTATTCCCGCCACACCGGGGTATGAAAATGCCCCCACCGTCGTTTTGCAGGGCCACATGGATATGGTGTGCGAGAAAAACAACGACACAGTTCATGATTTTGCCAAGGATCCCATTGTTCTGGTTCGCGATGGCGACTGGATTAAAGCAAAAGGCACAACACTGGGAGCGGATAACGGTATCGGCCTCGCAGCAGGTCTTGCATTTCTGGATGAAACGGACGCCGTTCACGGCCCATTAGAGATTCTTGCCACAGTAGATGAAGAAACGGGCCTCACGGGAGCGTTCAACCTGTCTCCGGAACTTATGACGGGAAAATACCTCCTCAATCTCGATTCTGAGGAAGACGGAGCGCTTTATGTAGGCTGCGCCGGTGGAGCTGACGTGAAAATTAATTTCGACGTCACAACGGCACCTGTACGCGCTACGGATAAAATCATCGATATAACAATCAAAGGCCTCATGGGTGGTCACAGCGGCCTTAACATCAATGAAAATCGCGGAAACGCTCTGCGGATCCTTGCACGCATGCTTAAAAATCTGCAGCGTCAGGGTACGGAATTCCATCTGGTTAACATTGAAGGTGGTTCTGCTCACAACGCCATTCCCCGTGAAGCGACCGCCCGCATTGCCGTTGCAAATGAAAATGCCGAAAAAGCAATGCAGACTCTTAACGCCAAATGGGACTCTGTTAAATTTGAATACGCAAAACGCGAAAAGAATATGTCCGTTGCCATTGAATACAGCAACACCATGATTCCCACGGCGTTCACGAGAACTCTCACTGACGGCATTATTGATGTTATGCTTATGGTTCCCAACGGGGTTCTTACCATGAGTCAGGATATTGAGGGTCTTGTGGAAAGTTCCTCAAATCTTGCCACGGTAAAGACAAAAGATAAAGTTCTCACCGTTCACATTTCCACACGCTCCAGTGTAGGTTCCGTAATCCCTGAAATTCAGGAAACCGCATATATCGCTGGACTCCGCTGTGGAGCTTCCGTGGAAATCGGTCAAGGCTACCCCGCATGGCAGCCGGATATGGATTCACCTCTTCTGAAGGCCGGCATTGCCGTATTCAAAGAACTCTTCGGTAAAGATCCAGCCATTAAAGCTATCCATGCTGGCCTTGAATGTGGAGTTATCGGTGAAAAATATCCCGGAATGAAAATGCTCAGTTTCGGTCCCGAAATTCACGGAGCCCACAGTCCTGATGAGTGCGTATCCATCAGCACCGTTGAAAGATTCTGGGATTACCTCAAAGCACTTCTCGCCGCCGCTGCTCAGGGCAAACTCTAATCCGCTTGCGGAGTAATACGATAGTAAGTTAATTTCAAAGAAAACCTTCAGGAAAAAGACCCTGATTGTCCTGTTCCTGCTCCTGTTTCCCTGTTTCCCTGCTTCCCTGATTTCCTGATTCCCTGATTTCCTGATTCCCTGTTTCCTTCCCTGTATTTCGCTCTATAGAAAACTATTTTCTAGTATAGTTCACTTTATGGTGGAAGTTTCAGGACAACTGTTATAGGTTTCCACTGTCATGAATATGAGGCAGGAGAAGCGATCGGAAAAGAATGAACCATAACCTGATTTTTCTGACACTGACTGTAACCCTCGGGATCCTATCCTTTTTTCTCACGCGAGTTGTTACAAAGCTGGCGTTGAAATACGACATAGTCGATCACCCGAGAACTGAGCGTTTTCACACTGTTTCCACACCCCTCCTCGGCGGTGTCGCCATCAATCTTTCATTTTTAACGGGCAGTCTTTTTTATTTTCCCCTTCATGGATCGGTTCTTCTTTTAGCTTCTATTCTTGGTCTGATTGCGGTTCTGAAACAAAAACGCAATGCTTTTCTGCTTATTGCCAGTCTTTCCATGGCAGTCTATACAGCTCTGGTTATCTTTTTCCCTCTTAATGGAAGCCATAACTGGCTGTATCTCCTTGGCGGTTCCCAGATCGTTTTCTTCACTGGCCTTTTCGATGATGCCATTAAGGAAATGGGCGCCGGGATTAAAATGCCTTTGCAACTCGCCGCTGCCCTTTACTTTGTGCTTCCCGGGCAGGTTGTTACCTTTTTCCCCTTCCCGCTTAATTACATTGTTACGGTATTCTGGATTGTTTCCCTTATAAATGCATTCAACCTCATTGACGGCATGAACGGACTTGCGGCAGGTGTTGCCTTTTTATCCAGCGTTTTCTTCGGGCTAATCAGTCACTACACCGGACAGGTAACTCTTTCATATATCTGCTTTATCTTTGCCGGGGCTATTTTAGGGTACATTCCTGATAATTTCCCCAAAGCCCGCCTTTTTATGGGTGATACTGGAAGCATGTATCTGGGTTTTACGCTTGGGGCCATCGCCATTTTCGGAACCTGGAAGACAAACGCTCCAGCTATAAGTCTGGCCGTGCCTCTAATGGTTTTGATGTACCCGCTTTTTGACGTTGGTCTGGTAATGTTCAACCGGATTATAGAACGTCGCCCCATTTGGGTTGGGGGAAACGATCACTCCCATCATCGATTTGTCAACATGGGGCTGTCGCCCTTCGATGCGGTCCTTTTCATTTATCTTATTGCCTTTTATAACGGGTTCAGTGCCTATTTTATTACAATGGTAAGCTATCGAAGCGGCGTTAAGATGCTGGTTTTTACTATTGCAATCATGGCTTTACTCGGAATCCGTCTTACCTTCGTAAAAGTCAAAGCCAAGACACCCGTTCCTTCCATAAACAAAGGGGACCCCTCTATCACAGATTAAAAGCCGGGGGTTTCCATGGGTCCGCTGGAAGAGCCGGACAGGAACTGCCGAATAACCGGATCCGTAGAAGAATGGAAATCCTCAATGGGCCCTTCTTTATAAATAATTCCTTTATAAACCATGGCAATTTTCGTAGCTGTTGAGAAAATTGAAACGAGGTCGTGACTTACGATGATGCATCCAGCGTTTCGCTCCGTTGCCAGTTGAGAAATAAGAGAATCCACCCGGCGGGCGCTTACGGGATCCAGTCCCGTAGTGGGTTCATCAAAAAGAACATAAGCGGGATCCAGACTCAGTGCCCGTGCTATAGCTACCCGCTTGCGCATTCCATCGCCAATTTCCGAAGGGTAAAGCCCAGCGTGTTTGAGCATTCCAACCTCATCTAAAAGAGCCATTGCCTTTTTGCGTACCTCGGCATCCTTTAACTTGAGATGTTTTCGAATTGGCAACATCACATTTTCGAGGAGAGAAAGGGAATCAAAGAGAGCTGATGCCTGAAAAACCATGGCGACTTTCCGCCGGATGGTGAAAAGTTCTTTTTCACTCACTTTATCAACCCTCACACCATCGACGGATACTTCTCCGCTGGTGGGTTTTAATAGGCCAATAATATGTTTGATCGTGACACTTTTTCCAACGCCGCTGGTACCGATAACAAATAACTTCTCTCCGGGCTGAACACTCATATTCACTCCCGTGAGAACCTTTTTTGAACCGAAATACCTGTGTACATCTTTAAAAATGATCGACATCAGATTTTCTGGACTGTAAGCAGCCCTACTCCCGAAATAATAAAATCAATAATAATAACAGCCAGAGATGAGTTGATCACCGCTCTTGTTGTAGCATTACCGACCCCTTCACTGCCACGCCCCGTTGTAAGGCCGCAATACCCTGCCACTATTGGAATTGCCCCACCATGGACAATGAGCTTCAGACTTCCAATGAACAAATCGCCTCCGGTAACCTTATCGAAAACAAAAAATACATTGTAATTTACACCGAAACTGGAGTGAGCCATGAAGGCTCCCGCAACAATGACAATAACCATGGCGTAAACTCCGAGGACAAAAGTCATTACAACACTTGCAATAAAGCGAGGCACCAGAATAAAATCAACGGGATCAACCCCGGTCATGCGAAGGGCATCTATCTGTTCCGTAACAACCATGGAACCCGTTTCGGCGGCGATTCCCGCCCCCACACGCGTTGCAAGCATCATAGCTGTAAGAATCGGCACAAAAGCGTGAATCATACCTTTAATAAATTCCGGCCCTACTTGAGACTGGTCTCCAGTGATTTTGTTTATCTGCAGGCAAACCTGAAATACCAGAACCATTCCAAGAGCACCGAGAGTCACTGTGACGAAAATGAGACTCCGATTGCCGATGAGATACATCTGCTTAAGGACTTCCCCCTGAGCCCGGCCTCGAAACCGAAAAACACCCCGGAATGTACGCATTGCAATGGAAAACAATGAAAGAGCTGCGGCAAAAATCCCCGTAACGAATCCGCCTAGATTTGCCGTCATTTCATACAATTTTCCAGTCATCACCCTCTCCAGAGACAGTCTAGTTTGTTCGTGTTCTGCATTCAATTTTTATCAAAATTGAGCATGTTTACGAAAACATGCTATTCAGAACACTACAATAATTTAAAGCATAGCGCTCTCGCGCAGCGAAGCGCGGAGGCGGAAGGCAACTGCGTAGCAGATGCCGATAGCGACCTTCATTCTTAATATCCTGTGTTGAATTTCATCCAACTTGAAAAGTTCGTATTACAGGATATTAACTAGCTTAACGAATAAGTCAGGAAATAGTCGGAAATTACTATACCAAGAGCAGCTGTAACAACGGCGTTATTAACAGCCCTGCCAACACCAACTGCTCCACCGCGCACGGTCATACCGGCATAACAACTGGTAAGTGAAACAATAAATCCGAAAACCCCTGCTTTTATAAGCCCGTGAACAACATCAGCAACATGAACATTCTGGGAAAAAGATGTCCAGAAGGCAGCAAAACTGACGTCAGCTATCAGAATACCAAACAAAGCAGCCCCAACAATAGCAATGACATCTCCGATTATTGTGAGTAAAAACAACATGATAATCATCGACAGGACTCTCGGAACAATTAAATACTGCATGGGATCGATACCAAGGGCCTTGAGACCATCAATTTGTTCGGTGACAACCATTGTGCCAAGTTCTGCGGTGTTGTTGGAACCCACACGTCCGGAAAACATAAGGCCCAGAAGAATCGGCCCGACTTCCCGGAAGACAGCATATCCAGCTCCCCAGCCTACGAGGGACGTAGCGCCAAAACGTTTAACAAATACGCTGGCCTGAATAACCATAATGCCGCCGGTAAAAAACGCAGTGAGTATGATAATGGGAACGGATTTAACGCCCATTTTATAAAGATTTCTGAGGAACTCGCCGGGATCGAAGCGGGGAGGAAACAGCGATTTTATAACCATAAACAGTAAATGCAGCAATCCACCGGTTTCATGGCATAAATTCAGAGCGCCTTCACCTATTTTCGCAATCAAATTATACATCAAAGAGGGCCCTCGTCCAGACCACGCAAGAACTGGTAAACCACAGGATCCGTGCAGTGATCAATTTCCTGCTCCGGGCCACAGTATAGTATTTTTCCCTCATTTATAAAAAGGATATTTTTAACAAAGGACCTCAGGCCGATTATATCCGAAGAAATAGTCAGAACTACACTTTGACTTCTGGATTGAATTTCATTTAATAAATCATAGATTTTGCTAGTCGTAACCGGATCAAGACCTGCCGTTGGTTCGTCGTAGATTATGACTGGAGGCTCGGTGATTATGGCTCGGGCTACGCCAACGCGCTTTCTCATTCCCCCGGATAGTTCCGAAGGCATTTTCTCTTCACTCCCGCCAAGACCGACAGCCTTCAGCCGTTCAAAGGCCTTTAGCCGGATTTCTTCAGGTGAAAGACCGGAATTCATGCGGGACAGTGGGAAGGCGACATTCTCCCAGACATTCATGAAATCGAATAAAGCGTTATTCTGAAAAAGCATTCCTATTTTTCGGCGAACTGGTACAAGGCGTACTTCAGACATTCCCGCAATGTTCTCTGATTCAATGTAAAGATCGCCATCTGTGACGGGGTAAAGGCCGCAGATGAGTTTCATGAGCATGCTTTTGCCGCATCCGGGAGGCCCGATTATTCCCCATATTTCGCCTTTATTAAATGTTGCAGTTATTCCATCAAGAATCTGTTTACCGGACATTTTGCAACTGACGTTTTTCAGAGTGATCATTTAGACCGCTTTCTGAGTTATACGATTGTGTTTCAAATTGCAATAACCTCAATCCACATGACACAGGGCCTGCATTTTTTTTACTTCTTTCAAATACCTGGAACGAGAATGCTTTTTGATAAATCGTTTTATCTCACGACACATTGGCTTTGTGCCTTCCTTCTCTGCCGCGAGTTTAATTACCCGGAAGGCCACATCATCCCTCAGGCGACTTGTGGGAAATTCCTTTGGAAAACGCCGGAGGATTTTCAGACATTTTTTATAATTCCCGCTCAAGCACCAACTGTCCGCCAACATTATCCACGCATCGTCGTGGAACTCACTGATATATGAACCAAAAATAAAACTGCTGGCTCTCTGTTCTAAAAACTTTCGCAGGATTTTTCGAGCGGTTTTAAAGTCACGGCGCTTCATAAGTATTCGAGCATGAGAGTAAAGAGCATCATCTGCCAGAGATGACTGGGGATATAATTTGTACAAAAGAGTCCACAATTTTGCTGCGAGCTCTTCATTGTCCGCAGTTTCGATTTTATCCCAGTTGAGACTCTTGCCGGGCAGCTTCTGGGCCAGAGTGGCACTTTTATAAAGAATATTGTCACCCAGATTGGTTTTTCTCTTTTTTTTCCACAATTTCGCTAGAAAACGAAAAGCGCTTTCTTTAGATTCATCTTTTATAATAATATTTATAAGCTCCGACAATGCTTCCTGACCGGCAATCACATCATCGTATTTATTGATTATTTCCTCAAGCCCGTTCCGCGTGATTCCTTCCGTTCGTAAACAGAGCATTTGAGCTCTTGCGCGACTTCTGGGATCAGCTGTCTTATCATTAATAATTGACTTTAACACGATAAGAGCCTGAGCCTTATTGTTTGTATCGAGATAAATGCGAGCCGCACGAAGCCTGAGCTCTCCCTTCATGCGACCTTTAGTAACAGCACTTTTCTTGAGATATTCTGAGGCTGCTGCGTTTTTATCTTTTCGTGTAATATGCCGAGGAAATGCAGGTTTCTTTTTTTTGGTACAACTTATTGTCAGAGACGTCAGGATAATTACGAAAACTATCAACAAGCGGGGCTGTCTAAAGCACAACATGAACCAGTTCCCGTTGCAGCCACTGCATCGCTTCATCAGGATTATCCGTATTGAATGGAGGTTCAAACACCAGTTGTTCAAACTGAGGGCTCAATCGCGCCTTGCTTATTATTATGTCACGATCGAGATTCTGCTCTTCAAAACAATGTTTCTCCAGAGGAATATCATGCTTTTCCGAGGAGACGCCACTTATTTCTTCAAGCCAGTTTGTGGCAATAATCACTGGTGGTTTAAAGACTTGAGTCAGAAAACTGTTCATTGTGGGGCGTCTTATGTGAAATTTCTGGTCAACTACCTGAAGTGAAACAGCGTAGTCAACAAAGGGGCAGGAAAGATACATTGCCAGTGCCCCCGCCAGAAGTGGGTTGTAAAAAGTGCTGGCCATGGAAGAAAAGATTACAAGATCAACGGGCTCTGTATAAATTATTTTATTAACATGCTCACTGAGATGGAAAATATCAACATTCTCAGGCAATTCAGTATCAGTGGTGTGAATGCAGTTCCATGGGATGTTAAACAGGCTGTCAGGTATTTCTCCAGGGAACAAAACAAGGGCTCCGACCCAGGAAAAGACTCCGTTCATCATCTTTTCCCCAATGCGGAGAAGTGGCTCATGAACAGAATCCCAAAGAACTGGATCCATACCTTCAGGAAGTGAATTAAAAACCACCAGTGCCCTCAACCTCAGACCTCCTCAGCTAATTTCTGAAGAAAAATTTCTTCATCCCCGGAATACTGCCCCCATTCATCAAGGGGTAATTCCATATCAATCTGGGATTTTAAAAACAGACAGCGACATTTTCGTGAAACAGTTGGAATAATTGATTTAACTTCGGATTTTGTTAAACCGATAAAAACAAATCTAGCGGCCTTCATATGAAGCCCGGTATAGAAATAATGAGGAATCCCGTGAAAATCCTCAAGGTGATTTCCAAAAAGCCGTGCAACAGGTATCTCATTTTCAAGACTGTAATCACTGTAGAACTCTGCTCGGGATTTTTCACGGCTTCCAATGACCACAAGCATACTGGAGTTGAAATTATTAAAACTTTCCGTCAACTTCGCTTCGTTTGGAATTGACAACGCAGTCTCGACAATTACTTCAATATCCGACACAGCTTCAGGAATTGTGTCAGGTTCTCCACAGATTATTCCGACCACTGGTTGTTCAATATCATCGTCGGTATATTCCATTTTCCGGGAAAACAAAGGATCTTTAATTTCAAGACGATAGTCATCACCAAAGTATAACGTACCATCCTGAATAAACAGGGCCCTGATACTTGAAGCAACAAACGCAGCAATTTCTCGTGATGCAGGGGTATTTCCGAAGAGCATTATTGCGGGAGGGAATTTTTTCAGAATATTCGTAAGAACACTCCGAACATTATCAAGTCTGAGCCCCGTAGCTTCCTGCCCTGGGGTGCTGGCAACGATCAATTTATCGGATTTAAAAGCACTAACCTGATAAATAAGACTTTGATTGCTTTCATTAATATCGTCAATTGCAAGCACAGTGTATAGACTTGCGCCTACCCGGGAGGCAATTATCCGGCCTAGTTCAAGAGCATGAAGACATGAACTGACTACAGTGCCCTCATGTACTTCCATGAAAACCAGAAGATTTGCCAACTCCTGTACCTCCTGAGTTAGTTACTGTCCTGAAATACCCAAAATCAAATTTTTCACTTGATTTTAGCTCAGGACAGTAACCGCAAGGTGTTGAATTTATTGTAGTGTCCTGTTAGAAATTTATTAAAAACTCTACCCGGACACTAGTAACACTTTGAACTGCGGTGTCTATCCAACCTTAAGAAAATATTGAAAACCTCGTTTTATCGAATTTTCTGATAGACCCTATTCGAGACCGTATTTAGATTTGATCTTTTCCAGAGTAATTTTATACTCGATATCCCAGGTACTTGTACCTTCCTCGAGATTCTTCATTCTCTTCCTGACTTCAACATCAATCTCATCGTCCAGAGACATGTGTTTTGCCAGAATTGGCTCAATTTTCTGTCGCATGGTGTAGTCTTCAGAGAAAACTTCATCAATGTTGTTTGATTGCATAAAAATTTCAACAATCTGATTACTGATGTACTTAACGCCATCTTCTCCGAAGTGAAACCCGCGTTCATCCGCCAGAGCTTTTTTAATTCTTCCGAGATTAGAGTAAGGCAGTTTTGCAGCAGTAAGACGCTCTTTGGCTTTTTCTGTAATGTCAATGCTCATTCGGAGATATTCATTGAGTACAGCTTCTGCATCGAGGGCGGCTTCTGCTTGATTTTCGCACTCAATATCTTCTTCATCCACTAACTTTTTCAGAACATCTTTTGCGATAAGTGGAATTCTGTCTCTGTAAAGTCGCATTTTTCTACCCTACTTCTTGCCTTTTCTGTTAGCAGGTGGCGCTACCAGCATGGAAACGGCACGACCTTCTTTGTTAGGTCTCTGTTCGATGTCAACAGTATCACCAAGAATTTCAATTATTTTTTCCATCAGGGCAAAACCGATATCAGGATGAACAATTTCTCGTCCACGGAAAACTACAACTACTCTAACTTTGTCACCATCTTCAATGAACTTACGAATATGATTCAATTTGAAATCCATATCGTGATCATCGGTTTTGGGACGGAATTTGATCTCCTTGATGGTGATCTGAGTTGCATTCTGCCTTTTGATCTTGTCTTGTTTGGCTTTTTCAAACTTAAATTTCCCGTAATCCATTATTTTGCATACGGGAGGACTTGCTTTCGGACTTACTTCAACGAGATCGAGACCTCTTTCCTCAGCTATAGCAATTGCTTCACGAGTGGAAAGAACGCCCATCTGGTTGCCTTCATCATCAATTACGCGTACTTCGGGAATTCGTATCTGTCTGTTAATACGATGTTCTTCAGTCTTTGTGCCTTTTGTGGGTTTAATGTTACACCTCCTAGTTTGAATGCGTCCTGTATCAAATCAATCATAATTTCAACGGGACATTAACTGGTTATTCAATAACGGGACTCGCCGCCTTAAGTGACATTATATTCAAGAAATCTTCAATTGAAACAGAAGATTCAGAATTTCCACCAAGATACCTCGGAGTCACGGTTCTGTTTTCCACTTCTTTGGCTCCCAAAACCAGAGTACAGGGGACTTTCTGAACCTGAGCTTCACGAATCTTGTAACTGAGTTTTTCATTTCTCATATCAGCTGTTGCTCTGTACCCGGCTTTTTTAAGTTCAGTTACAACTTCTTCTGCCCAGGCATCCTGATCATTAGTGACCGTTACGACGCGAACCTGCTCCGGAGCAAGCCACATGGGGAACTTGCCGGCGAAATGTTCAATTAAAATACCAAAGAAGCGTTCTATACTTCCTAAAAGTGCCCGGTGAACCATGATGGGTCTGACTTTAGTACTTTCAGGGCTGATATAAGTCATATCAAAGCGATCCGGCAGATTGAAATCCAGTTGAATGGTCGAACACTGCCATTCGCGGTTAAGCGAATCTTTGAGTGCGATGTCAATCTTGGGACCATAGAATGCGCCGCCACCTTCATCGACTTCGTATTCGCCACCCCATTCCGTGAGAACTTCTCTCAGAACTTCCGTAGCATTTGCCCATATTTCATCGGTTCCAACGTATTTACCTGCGGGTTTCGTGGACAGGCGACAGACAAAGTTTTCGAAACCAAACGCTTTAAGCATATTCAGACTGAATTTGAAAACCCGGTGGAGCTCATACTTCATCTGATCATGACGCATATAAATGTGAGCATCATCCTGTGTAAAACCGCGAACTCTGAAAAGCCCGTGCAGAGCGCCGCTGCGCTCATAGCGATAAACGGTTCCCAATTCCGCCCAGCGGTAAGGAAAGTCACGGTAGGAATGCATGTTTGTTTTGTAAATTTGAATGTGAAAAGGACAGTTCATGGGTTTGACAAGATATTGCTGTCCATCAACTTCCATTCCATCAAACATACTCTCTTTATAAAATCCAAGGTGTCCGCTCTGGTGCCACAGCTCATCTCTTGCGATGTGAGGTGTGAAAACAATGTCATAACCATGTTTTTCGTGCTGACTGCGCCAGAAATCCTCAAGAAGTTGACGAATTTTCCCACCTTTTGGATGCCACAGAACCAGACCACCGCCGATGGTTTCGTTGATGGAAAAAAGATCAAGCTCCCGACCGAGTTTACGGTGATCTCTTTTTGCAGCTTCTTCCAGCCATGCGAGATGAGCTTTCAGGGCTTTACGATCCTCAAAAGCTGTACCGTAAATGCGCTGAAGCATTTTGTTTTTCTCGTCTCCGCGCCAGTAAGCTCCGGCAATACTCAGAAGTTTGAAAGCTTTGATTCTGCCTGTACTTTCCACATGCGGACCACGGCAAAGATCCATGAAGTTGCCGTGTTTGTAAATAGTAACCGTTTCATTTTCGGGAATTGCGTCAAGAAGTTCGAGTTTATAAGTTTCACCCATATCGTCGAAGATTTTTCGCGCTTCATTTCTTGTAACTTCTATACGCTCGAAGGGGAGATTCTGAGCAATGATTTCATCCATTTTTGCTTCGATTCGAGGGAGATCTTCATCGGAGAATGGCTTTGGCATATCAAAGTCATAATAAAAACCGGCTTCAATAGAAGGCCCTATTGTTATTTTGGCTTCGGGAAATAGACTTTTAACGGCATCCGCCATGACATGAGCGGTGGAATGACGCAGAGTCTCCAGTTTGTTTATTTCATTTGAGTTTTCCATGATCACACGTATCCTTTTCCGAGAATCCGGAAAATGCACCCCATTTGATATTTTTAATTTTTATTGAAAACAAAGGGTACTTTTGTGGGTAATCCATAATCCTTAAAAATAGTTCGTGTCCTGTAAAAAATCCGTCCTGAACTTTTAAAGATCGAATTACAGGACATTAACTAAATTAATTTGTGGGCGCGGGCAGGATTGAACTGCCGACCCCTACCGTGTCAAGGTAGTGCTCTCCCACTGAGCTACACGCCCTCAGCTGCTATCTGGATATTAGAACCACAGTATTTTGTCAAGAAAAAAAATAAAAAATTACCTGAGCACAATATTTTTTAATTTTGAAAACAGAAATCCTCCGGGGCCCTGATGACGGATATGATAAATACTGTAAATAGACTATGGAATTCTTGTTGATGTATAGTATACTCAATTTATAACTGTGTTTTACTGCTTAATTTAATAAGGAGACACCCAATGAAATCAATTAAATATTTTGTATTAATGCTTTTTTTCGCTATCGCCTGTGAACCCGGTGTCCAGCACAACAACGTAAACAACACTAACAATACCAACAATGCAAATTGCGTCGATTCCGATAACGACACAATCTGCGACAATCACGAAGGCCGGGCGGAAAACCTTGATTCCGACAACGACGGCATTCCCAACTACCTCGATCCCGATTCTGACAACGACGGTATCCCCGACAGCGTTGAAGCTGGTGACGATAATCCGGAAACCCCACCCGTTGATTCCAACATGGACGGCGTCCCAGATTACATCGACCTCGACTCGGACGGTAACGGCATTCCAGACGAAGACGAAGGCACAGGTGATCTCGACGGCGACGGCATCCCCAATTATCAGGATTTCGACAATGACGGCGACTACATCAGTGATACCGACGAAATCGGTGCCGATCCATATAACCCCGATAACTCCGACGACGACATGATCCCCGATTATATGGACATAGACTCGGACAATGACGGCATCGGCGATCGCTTTGAACGCACAGGTGATGCAGACGAAGACGGAGTTCCCAACTACAAAGATCTCGATTCTGACGGTGACGGCATTTTAGATATGTATGAAGGCGGCACAAACGGTGATCCCACAATTGAGCCCGTCGACTCAGATGAAGACAGCCACTACGATTTCCTTGACGCCGATTCGGACAACGATGGTCTTCCCGACGGTCAGGAAGACGTCAACCACAACGGTATTGTTGATGGTACGGAATCCGATCCTAAAAACCCCGACAGTGACAATGACGGTGTGAACGACCTCATTGAAGTTGCCGCAGGGACAAACCCCCAGGATCCAAACGACAACCCCCGGGCAAACGGCGACTTCGTTTTCGTGGTCCCCTTTGAAGAAGACCCCACCCCCACAGAAGACATACTCAACTTCTCCACGGCATTCAAGAAACTCGACTTAATGTTTGTCGAAGACGTTTCCGGCTCCATGAGCAGCGAAATCGCTTCCGTTTCTGCTGGTCTCACAACAATGCTTCAGAATGTAGTCTGTGCCCCCGGTGAAGACCCATCTATAACTAACTGTATTCCCGACGTAGAAAGTGGCGTTATAGTTTTCGGCGGCCCATCTTCACCATCAAACGTATGGCAGATGCTTAAAGCTGTGGATAATAACAATCTCATTTCCGATGCCGGCCCGGACAATACATCCACTCAGTCTATCATTCCAAGCGATGACTGGAGTGGAGGAAGTGAAGATCCTATTTCAGCTATGCGAGCAGCAGTTCAGGATACCTGTGCTACCGATGCAAGCCGCATTGGTCGTGGGTGCTTCCGCCCCGATGCACTCAAGTTAATTATTCTCATTACTGACGAAGACGATGACGAGGATGCAATGTATCCGAACTTCCAGGCTGCCTGGGACGATCTCGTTGCAGCTCAAACCCGCATTTTACTTGACTTCGGAAACGGTGGCACAACTGATCAGAACGATATTTACACCCTTCTTTCAAATGCTCAGAGCGGTGGACAGGCCCTCGTTCCTACCCTTGATGTCACGAACATTCAATCAATTCCTGCATGCGCAGCCCTCGGATCAAATCCGTTCTATAACAACCGCGCCATCCTTCAGGGTTCCGATGCCAATGCCGGCCCTGCTCTAACCTGCGCGGTTCAGGCTATTGCTGCCTACATTCCTCAGGATGTTCACACAAACATCCTCAATTCCCCTTCCAACGTTTCCTACGAAGGAACCCCCGTTGATGCCCCGGCGGAATTCATCGATCACATTGAAGTATTCATGGCGGGCGATGCAACATGCCCTGCCGGCTACAATACCGCAGACGGCAACGGCGATACCTTCCATGATCGTTTCATTGCTATCCTTCCCGGTAATCCGGTATGCTGGAAGATTTTCGTCAAGCAGAACATTACAGTTGAAGGCGCACCGGAACCGCAGATGTTTACAGCTACTGTAGAAGTTTATGGCGAAGGCGGTGCTATCCTTGATACACGCGACGTATATTTCCTTGTACCACCGGTAATTGAAGGCCCCGGCGTCGTTGAATAATCACCCCTTTCCCCCTGATTGCCTGTTTTCCCGACTTCATGACTTCCCGAAATAGATTATTATATATAGCTCTAGTCTGGCTCATTAGTAAAAGGATCGAAATCTAAAATGTGAATATTTGCTTCAAGTTTTTGTAATTTTACATTGATATTAGATGTTTATGACCTGACCCTGTTACCTGTTTGCCTGACTACCTGAATCCCTGTTAAAAAATTTCAGATAAACAGGTAATCAGTAGCAGGAACAGGAACAGGAAATCAGGGGCTCTTTCCTGAAGCATTTCTTTAAAATAACTCACAATCGTATTACTAAGGAAGCGCTCTAGTCTGGCTCAACTAACATGGGCTTTTAAAGATCGTATTTCAGGACACGAACTAAATATCTAAAAATTAAACCTTGCATTAATCTTTTTTCATACTAAAATCACAGTTAGTTACTTTTATAGTTATCGCGCATTGACAGTATGCAACAGCAAGAGGCGGTTTTATGGAAAATCTCAAAAGGGTTTCTGATACACTGAATTTATTACGGAAAAACCCAATTCTGACAGCAGAATCAATCACAGGTACTCTCAGCATCAGTATGGATGAATTACTACAGACGATAGAATTCATCAGATCAAACCTCATGATTCCTGTAGAATTCACAGAAAATACCGTTAAATGCCCCGATGCGGAATCCTTTTCATTTAATGCAAAGGATCTTCATTATCTTTATACAATAGGCGGCATGCTGTCGAACCTCAAAACATCTGAATATTCAAACCTTTTTACAGGGATCGCCAATGCACTCAGTACTACACTGGCCCTCGCAGGTTTTACACCGGAATTGATTTCCTCCAAAGTTACCGTTAAAAATTCCTGCGGTGATCGCACACCGGATTTCTTCACTTCGATTAATAATGCTCTCATGCACCACCGGGTACTGAGTATCGTCTATCAAAGCCGCACTACAGCAAAGGTAGCTGAACGCATAATTGAACCTCACCGCCTTTTATTCATGCGAAACACCTGGTATCTCATTGCCAACTGCCGCATAAATAATGAACTGCGAACATTTGCCGTGGAACGTATACAGGAAATCAGCGCCTCCGGGGATACTTTCCGTGCCCTGCCCGATGAAATTGTCGACTGCTACCTTGATTCCGGGTTTGGAGTTTTCGCCGAAAAACCCATTGATACAGCTGTTCTCCGTTTTGCCCCTCAGGCTGCAGCATGGGTTCGTTTTGAAAAATGGCACCCGGATCAGACAATGACGTTCCATGATGACGGTTCTCTCACCATGCGTGTTCCCTACCTCGATCAGAACGAACTCGTCATGGAAATTATGAAGCACGGTCCCCACGTTGAGGTCATTGAACCCTGGACTCTGCGCAAAACAGTATCATCGAGGATATTTGCTGCAAACCGCATCTACAATAATTTCAAGCAGCGTCGTAACCGTCGCACAACTGAAGAAAACATCCCGCAACACAATCAGCGCCGCAAATCTCCATCGGGCTTTACCATGGATTCCCAAACCGATCCCGATCCACCCACCTGGTCCTGATTTTATCTATACCGCTTCCTGAGTAATACGATTGTGACTCATTTTAAAGAAATATTTCAGGAATGAGCCCCTGATTATCCTGTTACTGCTACTGATTCCCTGTTTCCCTGAAATTTTTTAACAGTGACTCAGGCAGTCAGGCAAACAGGTTCAGGATCAGGTCATAAACATTCAATATCAATGTAAAATTACAAATGGCAGGATGAAAATATTCACTTTTCAGGTTTCGATCCTTTTACTAATGAAGCGGTTTATATTCAGTAAACCATTACTTTATAAAGAATTGCACAGTCATGATCATCACAAATAAACGCTGTCTGTTATCAACAAAGGGCGATGGGCCATGTGGCCCTGAGCCCGCACGTCATGAAATGACACTATCTTCAATAGCCAGGGGTGAGGGATGCATCGCATCCGAACCCCTGGTGTAATGGCGACCAATTGAGCCAAAAAAATTAGCCACTTCAAAGTGCCCCCCCTGCCCCAGTAACCAGAGTCCGGATCATTCGGCGAAGGCACCCATGGAAAACGATGTGACCTTGTCATTGACATAATAAAATGCAATTCCGCCATAAACAGAACCGAAAGTGTTTGAGTCAGTCCGGCCACTGTCTCGCTCACGGTATTTTGAATAGATTTTCTCAACCTCAGACTTTGAAGAACCTATACCAACTCCACAACTTGTCTTCTGCGAATAGGGAGCTTTAAATGTAACGTGTATAACGATTTTTCCCTTTTTCCCATAATCCAGATCCAGCGATACACCCTTTGTTTTCCAAATCCACTCGCTCCGCATGTACCCCGTGGCGGCCTCCTCTTTTGCTTCGGTTTTTGAATCAGGCTCGCCAAGAATCTTTACCGCTGCCTCCGCCGTCATCCCCAGTTTAATTCCCCCGGCGCTGTCATTCATAAGCGCCGACATGATGGTTTTAAAGTCTTTTCCTTCTTTTTCCATTGAAGTAACAAGACAGCTATCTTTTAATTCCACCAAAGCAGGATTTGACTTTGGCCCCGGTGTCGATTTGACATCGGAATTCGACTTTGAACTGCAGGCCCCAAGACTTGCCACAATTAAAAATACTGATAAAAATTCAATTTTCATAGTTTCACTCATTCTCCTGACTATTTTCCACAGGTGAACTTCAGGCCAATTCCCTGAAGATCTAGACCGCTTCATTAGTAATACGATTGTGAATCATTTTAAAGAAATACTTCAGGAAAGAGCCCCTGTTTGCCTGATCCTGTTTCAGATTCCCTGTTTCCTGAATTTTTACAGGCAGTCAGACAAACAGGATCAGGATCAGGGCGTAAGCATTCAATATCAAAATAATATTACAAAAACTGTAATCAAATATTCAGTTTTCAGTTTTCGATCCTTTTACTCAGGAAGCGGTATAGATTGTTCTTTTACATATAATTCATTTTTTAGTAAAATCATTTCCGAAGTTCAGATTTCAAGAGAAAGGGACTACAATGATCAAATTACGTGTAGAAACCAAAACTCACTTTTCTGCCAGCAGATTTGGTTCATGTCTGGTCGCCGTTTTCTTATTTGCTTTAGTCTCATGCGGTAAAGATAAAGATAAAAACGCGACCTACATGCCCGAAGGGACAACGTCCACTTTAACCGGCATTGATACCCGGGACCTGGGTTTTGCCAACCTCGCTACACCAACGGTTATTTCCTCTTTCGATACGCCCGAGTGGGGTGCCGGAACCATCGATGAAAACCTGTTAGTGGAAGGAAGTGGATCCCTCCGGTGGGAGCATGCCCTCGATGCTGACGGCTGTTTTGAATATGGCGGAAATACCTTCTGTTATCTGAGACTTGAATATGAGAATACGCCACTGGATCTTTCAGATAAAGAGTTCATCAGCATGTGGATCCATAACGACACCCGCTCCGGATTTAACGAAACTTATCATGAAACTTACGAAGAAATCGTAAACGACTTTATTTACCTCAACTTCATCTATGAAGGGGGGAGTTACGACGCCTTAATTCGACTGGATCAGGTTGGCTGGAGACAGTTTGCCATGGAAAAACGGTCTTTCGGCGGCTCAGAAAACGCTACGGGCTGGGGTGCGATTACCGCAGTTCACATGTTTGTCTCCAACTCTCGACGACCCATTACGGAGCGAGTTGTGCACCTTGACTACATGATTGCAACCGATTTACCTCCGGGAAACATTCCCGCTCGATGGCTTTCAACCTTTGAGAGCGGAAGCTTCGACCCCGATATCGGAAGCCGCCTTGTTCTCGGTCAACATGTATTTGATGAGGAAAACAACATAAGCCAGTACCGTCTTGAATACACAACCGTGGTCGAAAATCCTGTTCCTTCTTCACGCAATCCTTCGGCCAGAGTGTTTAAATCCCATGTTCCCCAGCAGGGCTACATTCGGGCGGAATATGAAGCAAATTCAGTGGCTACCGAAGGACAAACCCACATATACGCATGGAAGGAATACCTGCCCTCTTCCACATTTGATAACATTGATTTTTACTGGCTTTCCCTTGGGCAATGGAAAACCTATCCCTGTGGTGAATATGGCGGCTGGGGAGAAAACATCTGTGGTGGAGGCGGAATATTTAATGATCGTGATATCCAGCTTGATCCAGACCCGGATGAACTGAGACTCCGATTCAGAGCTGAGCCCGACTGTTTTGAACCAACTCACGTTTTCGAAAAAGATGTGTGGACATCATATGCAATGGAAGTATTCTGGACCAACACTGATACGGGATACTACCGTCTCTTTAAAAACGGAGAGTTGGTATTCGAGAGATCCGGAATAAAAACCCTTCTCGATAACTTCCAGACCGGCACTTGCGATATGAAATGGGCCATGGGAATATACTCCAACTGGTGGTCCACAGCGGGAGATGACGTAGAACTTGTTTATTATCTCGATGATATGGCAATTTTCGACCGTGCCCACGGCGTCACCATCGAAGAAGTAATAAACTGGCAAGCGGGAGAATAAACATGAACAGGATCCGCAAGGAATTCCTGAAAGAAGTGTATAATATAAAATGTTAAATCGTTTATATTTGTACTGTAGAAAAGGGGTTAAATAATGAACAAAGTATTAATTATCCTGAGTTTTTTCATCCTGCCTACGACTTCCTGCTCAAGTCATAAACACAAAAAGGACAACTGGCAGAATTTCAAAAAATGCTCCGACGACACCACTTGCATAGCCACCTCAAAATCTGTAAGTTGTTGCTCCGGGTGTGGAATTGAGGATGATGACTACATTGCAATTTCCAGATCAGGACTCGAAAAGAAAATCGAGTATCAGAATTCACTTAAATGCGGAAAATGCCCCCTGCTGAACTGTGCTTCCCAGCTTGTTTGTGAGAAAAAAAAGGCTGTCTGCATAAATTCAGAATGTCGCCTGAAAACCGAAGTTCTAAAAACCTGCAACGACGGTTTTCCACCTGATCTGAAATGGCAGGATATGAACGATTGCAAAAGGGATTCCGATTGTTTCAAACTCGTAAACACAGACGATTGTTGCCTTACATGCAATCCGGATATTTCAAAATTAGTCTCAGTAAACAAAAAAGGCTATCGACGTTACCAGAGTTTCCGCAATAAAAAGTGCAGCAAAGCCCGTTGCGAACAACTGAAATGCGACCAATCCCCAAACCCCAAACCCCAATCAAAATGCATAGAAAACAAATGCAAAATCCTCCCGCCTGAAAAAAAGAAATAAATCTTTAAACCCGCAACTGATTTACTGATCCCCTGATTTTTTTCAGGGACTCAGGCAGTCAGGCAATCAGAGACAGGTCATAATCATCCAATATCAATGTAAAATTACAAAGGCCAGAGCCATATTTACATAAAAAAACGGAGATTCACGCGATTCTGAATGCAACGTGCCGACTTAAAAAAGAACCACCGGAAAAATGAGCCAAAACTTGGCTCACACACATTCACCGTTTTTCTGCGAAAAACGGTGTAAGCGAAGGGATTGTCATCACAAATAAACGCAGCCTGTTTTCAACAAAGGGTGATGGGCCTGTCGGCCCAGAACCCGCACGTCATGAAATGACACTATCTTCAATAGCCAGGGGTGAGGGATGCACCGCATCCGAACCCCTGGATAAAATGCGCCAAACCACAAGCCATGTAATGGCGGTCCGAAACCACATCCGCAAACAGACATATCAGGAAACCACAACGTGGCTCTCACCATACCCCAAATCATAAACTATATTTTCTGTTCGTTATTGAACTCTCTCTTGGCTCATTGCCAAACATTAAAAAAAATTTCTTATTATTTTCTTGCAATTTGTTTTAAGGACAATAATTTATACTAACTACTCAGGAGTTCAAAATGAAACATGCTGTTTTTATATTATTTATCTTTTCTATAGGTTGTTATTCAATGGATGATGCCCACAAAGGATATCAACAGGAAGTGCCACAACCTGTTACTGCTGACCCGGCGTTAAAAGAAGCAGATAAAGCCTACGAAATAGCCAAGGCTAAAAGAGATAAAGAGATAGAAGCAATCAGGATCAAAGAAGAAGAGAAAGAAAGGCAAGAGAAGGAAAAAGAAGCAAGAGAGTTAAAAATTGAACGTGAAAAAGTTGAAAAATTAGAAAAAGCAGAAAGAGAAAGAGTTGAAAAATTAGAAGAAGAAAAAAGACCATACATTATAAAAATAAAAGAAACTTGTCCTTATACATCGGTTTCGTTCATTGATTATACACATATTTTCGAATCAATATCTAAAAACTCAAAGCTATTAATGCATAGCTCTGCACTATACAAAAAAGAGCTTATAAAAAATAAGTCTCTGTTCTTTGGTTTTGTTCAGGTAGTTATTACTTCAAATAATATTGATAAAGCTAATCTGAAACATTATGTTTTTATAGTTCAAAATAGCAAAGGAAAAGAAATTTATAGGATAAAGGGGAAGAACTCAATACCTGAATATAAAAATGGAGAATATTATAATAGTTACTCTTGGATATTACCCAAAGAATTGAACTCATTTATTTTTATAACAGTTAATACCTTTGCTAGCACAAGATCTATTACTGAAATCACAATAAAACCTGAAAGACTTAAGCAAATAAAACAATCTGTTTCAAAAGCACGGCAAATAATGAATAAATAATAAATACTCTGTTATTATCCCGTGACCGGGTTGTTGATTGATGTTCTGCGTTCTTAACAACTTTTTGCTGAAACTCTAGCCCCCCCTTTCTTCTCCGTGATCAATTCAAATTCCAGCCAGCTTGTAGTGTTAGTACACAATATTCACGTTCACAACTGCTCCGAAAACTCATTGTTCTTTCTCCTTTACCTCATCTTGAACAACTTTTGTAAGTGCAGAAGCAATCAACCCAGTGGGAACAGCTACTACACCAATACCAATCATTGCAATAATGCTGGTGAAGATTTTACCTCCAGTTGTTATTGGGAAAGCATCACCGTATCCTACTGTAGTGAGAGTTACCACAGACCACCAGAGACAGTGGAATATTGATTTGAATTGTTTTGGCTGTACTCCACTTTCGAAGTAGTAAATTCCAACAGAAGATAAATAAAGAAGGAAACCAGTTGATACTATAAACAGGATCAGTTCTTCCTTAATGCTCTTAAAAGCTCTGCTTATTCGATGGATTGCTCTGCTGTATCTGAGAACTTTAAACATACGAAATAGACGAAATAGTCGCACTATCCTGATAGATCGAAGATCAATTCCCTTGGCGATATAAAAGGGCAGAATTGCAAGAAGATCAATTATTCCATAGAAACTGAAGATGAACTTAAGTTTGTTTTCTGCAACCCATAGACGGAGAAGGTATTCTATTGTGAAGATTATTACTGTAACAGTTTCGATCACATCGAGGATAAAACGTGATCTTGAAGACAAATCCGGAAGAGTCTCAAGGGAAAAAGATACCAGACTGATTATGATTAAAATTTGAATTGAAAAAGCAAAGATTTTGCCTTCACGAGTGTCATTTTTCTCTATGATTTGTTTGAGAGATAGCATGCTATAGATGCTACAATCAAAATAAAGAATGGTCAATCTTTAACTTTGCTCCAAATCCTTAAGAAGGAAATACTTATCCAAGCTATATTATAAATAGTTCGTGTCCTGTACTTAATTTGTTTCAAATATTGATTTTGTTTTATATTTTCTTAAAATATTGACTTTATTTAAATTATAGAATAAAAGGAATAATAATTTTTAGGATTGCAATCTTTTTAGTTTTTACTAACCTGAATCCAAAGGAGAAAAAAAATGACAAACTTGGATCAGCATGGACAGCCAATAAACACTTCTTTTAATAGAGAAAGAAACAGACAAAAGGCGGTTTTTTCTTTGCAAGGAATTTTAAAAGGAATCAATGCAGATGAAAAAATAAACGAAAAAGAAATAATATTTTTAAATACATGGCTAACAACCCATTCAAAAATTCAAGATGGCGACATTCAGGACTTGATTTATATTATTGATCAAATTCTTGAAGATGGAATTATTACAAATAAAGAACTAGAAGAATTAACAGAAGTTATTTCTACAATTTTAGAATTTGGAAAAAAAGAATCAGGAGAAATTGAACTATATTTAAATGATTTAATTGGACTTCTTCAAGGTATTTTGTCTGATGATATTTTAAATTTGAAAGAATTCACTTTTCTTGAGATTTGGTTAAATAAAACTTTTAAATATTTCAATGATTTCCCTTTAGATATAATACGCAAAGAAATTGAAAAAATTAAATCTGACGGAAAAATAACGGAAGAGGAACTTCTTTCTTTTATTGATGTTTTAAGAGAAATCTGTAATTACAAAATAAATGGCAACATTTTTGAACAAGAAAGCGTTTCAGAACTCTTTGGACAGAAAATATCTAATTTTGATCATCAGGGAAAAATATTCTGCATAACGGGTAAATTTGCAACTGGCACTAGACCTTATATTACTGAAATTATTGAAACACATGGCGGTAGCGTTGTTTCTACGGTAACAAATACTACAGATGTTTTACTTCTAGGATCAATTGCAAGTAGAGATTGGAAATTTTCAAGTTTTGGAAGAAAAATTGAAAATGCCTTATATAAACAGAAATCTGGACAAAACATCATTATTTTATCAGAAAAAGACTGGATAAAATTTCTTTAATATACCATCTTCAACTCTTCCAGTGGGCGCCGGGGTAATCACATAGACGTGAATGACTACACCCCTGACGACATTGAATCCGCGGATAATAAACGTAAATGACCACGACCCCTGAAATCCCCATGCAACCCTGAATGAACCGATCATAGACGTGAATGACTACACCCCTGAATCCCCATGCAACCCTGAATGAACGGATCCTAAAAAAACAAGGAATTACGCGATTCTGAATGCAACCCACCAACTTAAAAAGAACCACCGGAAAAAGAACCTGCAACTCAGGTTCCACATATTCACCGTTTTTCTGCGAAAAACGGTGTAAGCGAAGGGATTGTCATCACAAATAAACGCAGCCTGTTTTCAACAAAGGGTGATGGGCCAGTCGGCCCAGAACCCGCACGTCATGAAATGACACTATCTTCAATAGCCAGGGGTGAGGGATGCATCGCATCCGAACCCCTGGATAAAATGCGCCAAACCACAAGCCATGTAATGGCGG
>JAHJMN010000009.1 GCA_018821305.1 Myxococcota bacterium | reverse complement strand
CTGTTTCTGCTACTGATTTCCTGTGTTCCTGATTTTTTTAACAGGTAATCAGCAAGTCAGGTAAACAGGGGCAGGACCAGCGGTTAACCATTCAATATCAATTAATAATTAAAAAGAACTTAATTTTTAATTCAATTTCCCGTTTCGATCCTTTTATTCCGCAAGCGGTCTAGTTATTCGGGGCAGCCGGGGCAGAGTTGTTCCAGTGTTGCGCCCTGATCTTTGTCGAAGATGGCAATGTCATCGAAATAAACTGAGAAGTTATTGATGGAATTACTTGTCCAGCTTGAGTAGACTCCTAAACCCCAGTACATATCACAAGTTGAGTAACCGTTAATGCCGGGATGTAAGTCAAATAGAGTTTTTACATCCTGGGCCTCCGCTATGATTTCCCCGTTGAGAAAGAGTTTGTAATATCCGTTGTCGGTATTCGTCCAGTATACTTCCAGAATATAAGTATTCCACTGACCCTCAATTGGCTGATGCTCTAAATAGGCGCAATCAGGCCTTGCTCTTGCCTCAAAGGATAGTGTATTTCTTGAAGGAACATAAGAAAGATGGTTAAAAATCCCGCCCCCTTCACATATATAATTATCGTAGTTGACACTGCTGTAGTTTATCGGGCTGTCGGAAGGATAGTCGGAAGCAGAAGGTGAGTCGTACCACCCGCAGGGCCAGGTTTTCCACTGGGAGAAGATCATCCAGTTGACATCCAGTTCATTGAGGAAATCTTCCGGGAAATATTGTTTCCATGTATAGATATAAGTCCTTTCATTAAGGGGCATTCTTGGCGCATTGTGATACTCAGCTCGAGTTTTGGCATTGGAACCATTTGGAAGTGAAATAACCTCAAGTACTTTACCTGAACCGTTACAGCTGTCCGTAAAGGGGTTATCAACGGCATCGAGAGTTGATCCGCCTTCGGTGTTTACAAGAGTATCTCCAACCTCTGGATTTGATGCACCATTTTCAAATGTTGAAATGAAAATGGGCCCTGGAATACTGGCAAGATTGCTGTTGTAATATGAACAGGAATCAGAAGGAGTTAGACTGCTCTGGGGGTAAGAATGGGGCTCGCTTTGATTTCCCCACCTGATTTCCTGAAGGTAATTCATGCTGTTTGCGGTATTTCCGTTTAATTCAACTCGTATGTGGTTTGCGTCTACAGCGGTATCCAGATAAAAGTACTCGGTATTTGAACTTTCACCACTGCTTTGCCCATCGTAAACGGTAACCCAATTCTGTCTGTCAACGGAGGCCGTAATTGTGAAAATAAACGGATATTCGTCACCTTTCATGAAAGAGAGGCCCACTCTGTTGATGGATTCAATTGAGGGAAGCCGCAACTCTACCCACTGATTTCCACTGATTTCCCAGCGGGTATTCCATGTAGCATAACCGTCGATTACATTCTGTGGAGGGTTGTCGCCTCCAGTGACGCTTGCGGCGAGGTAGGCATTGTATCCGAACTCTGAATCAACGCCATAATCAAGAAAGCAGATGCCATCAACTTCAATTCCGTCGCGGCCATCCTGAGTACATGTGAATAATTGAGAATTGTTGATATTATTTACTTCAGAGTCACCGCCATCTGTGCCGGAATCGTTGGCTGGTTCGTTTTTATTATTTTCTGAACAACCCACCATCATTAACGTTGCAAAACAAAATAAGTATACCAGTCGCATTGATTTTACTCCCTTATTTGCGTGTCGCCGGAGCGATCAGTAAATCCATTCCAGTAAAATATACCATGCTTTTTATTCAGGTAAAAATAAAGATTCAGATAAAAAATCCCCCCTGTCTTAATGTTTTCACTACTATTAATAATTTATTAATATTTTATTCAGGAGGGTATGTGGTAATATGTCTGTCGCGGTGGATCTGGAGTACAGGCATCAGAAATCCAGGTATTTGAACACTTGCCGAAACCGATTTCGAAAGCGGTTTAGACCGCTTCCTGAATAAAAGGATCGAAATTAATATAAGGTAATTGTTAAATTGAATGATATTTTAAAAATTCAGCACAATCGTGTTACTCAGGAAGCGGTTTAGATGGGGTATCTAATGAATTCAAGAATGTTCATCATAGTTGCAGTATTAGTTGCCATTTTTTCATGTTCTGATAATAAGAATAATAATTCGAACAATGATTACAATAATCTTAATAACTTACATAACTGGAACAATGCTGATTACACTTACGAGATAACTGGAACATCCTGGTATGTGGATATAAATAACGGAAGCGATGAAAATCCGGGGACATCAGAACTACCCTTTGCAACAATTGATTATGCGCTGACTCAGGTGTCCGGTGGCGATGCTGTTTTTGTGCGGGATGGCTCCTACGGGGATTTAATTTTCGGGTCAAATAATGGTCTTGCAATACCTGAAGTCTTCTCCGACTGGGTGACTTTGCGGGCCGACGAAGGACACAGCCCGGTCCTTGCTCATGTGGAACTTGGCACCTGGGGGCAGGAAGATACAACGGATGCAATGCCTTTTACGCAAGTGGGCAACAGCAACCTGCGCCTCCGTATTGACGGGTTTCAAATTACGGATCGTGTACGCATTCGAGGCTCACGATATGTGGAAATTCGCAATTGTCTTGTAACTTCAGATGATTTCTCCCTGGAAGAGCTCACCAAGGAAGCGGGATACGGAATTCAGGTGTTTAACGGACAGCATGTGTTGTTACTCAATAACGAAATCACTCATTGCGGCATTGGTGTTGAAGCTATGACGACGGATTTTGTAATGAAAGGCAACGATATCCATCACAACAGTCACGATGGACTAAAAATATACGGAGGAGAAAACTGGCTCGTGGAAGGAAATATTTTCAGGGAACTGGATGACGGTCTTGCGGATGATGACGATGATCCGGACGAACGGAATATGCATGTTGACGGAATCCACATCCATACAATCGTTCACGAGGGTGGTTATCAGGCGGATAAATGGGCCGGAGGCGCGAAAAACATCGTTATCCGCGGTAATCTTTTCTTTCATATTGAAGCTATGGCCGTCATGATCAACCAGAACGATTCCGGGCGAGGCGATTGGGAAGATTTTATCTGGGAAAATAATATTTTCGGCCCCGCTGGTGGCCATTTATTCATTCAGGGGAGTTCCTTCGAAGGGTATTTTATTTTCAGGCATAATACCGTACTTTTTACACCGAATGACGTGTGGACAAGCATGTTCGGGCGTACCATGAGACCCGGTGATCTGGATAACCCTCAAAGTGCGTGTTATTACGTGCAGGTGTGGGGAAATCCAGCTAATCACATGTATTACAACAATATTTTTACTTCCAAAACTGTGCTGAATCAGGATCAGGGTGTGGTCACAAACAATATTTTCATAGGTCAAGATGATCTTTCAAACCTTCCCTACCAGCCAATTTCAGGGACTATTGAAGAGTTTATTGTTCAGGGGGGAGTGTTTGGACAACTGGTGGAGGGAAGCGCGGCCATTGATGCCGGAACGACTGAACAAACTGTGCCGGAAAAAGATTTTTACGGAACAACCCGGGATGCTACCGGAGACATCGGCGCCGTTGAATTCAAGTAGTTAGATCGTGTCCGGAAATTCGCTTCGCGAAGAATTTTATTAAAAATTCTATCCGGCCACTAGACCGCTTGCGGAATAAAAGGATCGAAACGTGAAAAGTGAATGTTTTCATCCTGCCATTTGTAATTATTCTTTTATGTTGAATGTTTATGACCTGATCCTGATCCTGATCCTGTTTGCCTGACTACCTGAGTCCCTGTTAAAAAAATACAGGGGCACAGGAAATCAGTAGCAGGAACAGGACAATCAGGGTCTTTTTCCTGAAGGCTTTCTTTGAATTAAGTTACTATCGTATTACTCTGCAAGCGGTCTAATATTCCGGTCCCGTGCAGGTATTTTAAGCACATCCATCATGGCTTTGTGAACTGAAGAAATGACAGTATCAATTTCCTCTTCAGAATAATGATATTTAACCTCAATAGTAACAGCGGGCATTTTAAAAATCCTCAGGGTTTGGGGGTGATTTGGGGGATTAGAAAGGATTCGGGGCAGGTGCCTTTTTTCGGTTGAATCGAACTTGCAGTGATAAGGTCTTTGAGTGACTTATTCAGTTCCTTGGGGAGATTTATCTGAATTTCCGTAAGCATTTCTTTTGTGCAGTAAATTCCGATTTTAGAATCGGTCGATGGTCCGAAAGCCTTGCGGAAAGCAGCAGAGAGTTGGGTACGGGTTACTTTTTTACCTGTGCTACTTCGCAGGAATTCCGTGACGAAGGTGCTTTTGTTTACCTGTTCCAGAAGTTCAAGGGACAGTTTAAAATAATCCGTTGCTGATTTATCGCGGCAGACACCATGTTTCCACCATTCATGGCGATCAAGGCATGTTTTTGCCTGAGCACTGGGCATTGCCTGTTTCAATTTTTCGGCAATTGCCGGTTCAAGATTATAGTCGGGAAGGGTGCAGAAGTCCCCCTTTTCCTCCGGAATATCAGAGCAGTAGTTATAATAAATATCACAGGAATTTTTGTTGGGCCATAGTCCGTGGAGCGTGAAGTATTCCAGCGCAAAGGTATTCTTTTCAAGAGTTTCGCACTCTTTCTTGTTTTTATGAGTCATGCAAAACCCCGTCTGCCATGTGACCGCAAGAACATGCGAATCATAGGTATTTGCTGTGTGACACCCGGTATCAGAAGTTTTTTTTTCAGGTGATTTTTTGCTGCAACAAGCGAGTAATATAAAAACAAATACTGATAATCGACGCTGTATCATAGTTTTAATTCCTCAGGGGGATAGGGTTTTTATTTCGGATAGAATGTTGTTTCTGGCGTTTTTTTCGTGAGTTTGGCGGAAAGGCGGGGTGGAGTAGATAAACTCCCTGCTCAGAAAACTTTCCAGGACTTTTTTACGACCATTTCGGTAAGTGTCATCGTCCACAAAACTGTATTCAAGACGTATAAGTTCTGCGTATTCATTGTATTTTTCAAAAGAACTTCCAAGGATTGAAAGATCAATGTCGATCATTATGCTTTCATCTATACTCTGGTCGCTGAGGTGGCACGCTGTGTTTTCAATCATCCGGCAGATGCGCTGACGGAATTCAGTATCAAAAATGGCTGAAACTCTGTGTGATTTAAAGAATTCCGCGCTGGCATGTTCGTTGTCTTTGCGTTTGGGATCATAAACGACATCGTGAAACCACAGGGCCGTTTCTACCTCAATTCTGGATATCTCAACTGTAAGTGAATCCAGAAGCCGGATGCAATCATATACGTGTTTTAAAGTATGATAATAGCGATGGGGTTCAGAATACTTTGCCTGAATTATCTGGAATTCTTCAATTTCTCCGGGGAAAGTCCGTTCCCACCTTTTTTGCAGGAAACAATTTATTTCAGTCATGCGATTTGTTCTTTAAGTTGCCTGGGATATTTTTTTGACAGTAGAAAAATTAAAACAGGCATGGCTATAGGCACTACATAGAATATATCCCAGAAGGAAAACTCCCAATAAATGTTTTTTGTAAAATATGGGTTATCCCGGATTAAAATGTATTTTACCAGGAAGAAATAACAGAATGATTTTAAAAAGATTAGAAAACTCAGAACTATGCAATTAATTAAATTTCGATGTAACAAAATTAAACTGACGAAAAATAAAATCAGGAATTTAGTTGAAAGATATATACCCTCAAAAATGAAGCTCTTTCTTTTTGAAAGGATCTTAGTTATTTCAAATGGTTTTACAATCTCTCCATGATCTATTTCCGTTAAGAAAAAACCAGTCACTTCTGTTCGAGTTTCGTGTTCACCGCAACTACAGTCATCTTTGGCGTCCTTAGTACAAGTTGTACTTATTATTTGACTTTTTGGAATAAATACTATCAAACAAAATATAAACAAAAGTATTTTAACTCCAAAATTTTCATTTAGAAGAGTCAAAGTTACCATAAGGACAAATGAGATAATGGCCCAAATTATAAGGTTGTCTAGCTGGAAGTGAATAATAAAAATCAGAATAACTATTGCAAAATTGAATATTATAAAATGGTAATTAATTTTTTTAAAGGTTTTCAGTGAATAGAGAATAACGGATAAGGAAAATAGTGAAAATAATAAGAGATATAACAAAATCATATTAAATCCTGCTTTAAAAGCTCAGTTTCGTACTATAAGTTAGTATCCTGATTTTAATTTTTAATCAAAAAAACAATATTTGATGGTACTCCTTCTAAATTTCGATTCTTTTAATCCGCTTCCTGATTAATACGATATTGGTTTATTTCAGGGAAACCCTTCAGGAAAAAGAAGAGTTTAAATTAAAAATGTGGTAAGGGGATTTTTATGATTGCGGGGTATCTGTTTATATCTGGAGCGGCCATCTGCTGGGGGCTTATTGGAATTTTTTCCAGTATTGCATTTTCTCAGGGACTTAGTCCTGCGGAAGTTGCTTTCTGGAGGGCGGCCATGGCCTGGGTTTTATTTGGAGCTCTTGCTGTTAAACGAAGGGAAGTCCGAATTGAGCGTAAAGATGCACCCCTTGCTGCTTTGTTCGGTATTATGGGTATTTCGGTTTTTTATATGAGTTATCAGTATTCAGTACAAAACGGTGGGGCTGCGCTGGCTTCAGTGCTTTTGTATACAGCACCTGCATGGGTGGTGGCAGCTTCATTCTTTATTTACCGGGAAAAACTTACGTTTTTAAAACTGATCTCAGTTGTTATGGTTATTTCGGGGGTTTTTCTTATTTCCAGAACTTCACAGAAAACATCAACAGGGTGGATTGCTATATGGGCGGGACTACTGTCAGGCTTTTGCTATTCCCTTTACTACACCATCGGGAAGTACTTCCGTGGCAGGTACTCAAGTGCAACTCTGTTTTTCTGGATTCTGCCCATCGGCGCCGCAGGAATTTTTCCATTTGTAACATTTTCTCACAAGACTTCAGTTGCCTGGCTTGCCCTGATCAGCGTCGCTGTAATATCGACATTTGCGGCTAATTTCTTATATTATCAGGGTCTTAAATATCTTGAAGCGGGCAAGGCATCAATTATTGCAACACTGGAACCAGTAATCGCAGCCTTTACAGCCTGGATTGTTTTAGGAGAATATTTCAATTGGGTAGGCTACACCGGAGCAGCCCTGATCCTTACTGCCGTACTGATCACCATCATCCCAAAACAACAAAAACAAAAATAGTCCGCATCATGAGTAGGACGGTTCAGGAAAAAGCCCCTGATTTGCTGATCCTGGTACCGATTTCCTGAATACCTGAATTTTTAACATGGAATCAGGAAAACAGGGACCAGCTTCAGTGGCAGGTCGTAGCCAAAGACAACAACTGTTGTCGCAAAAGACAGTGCAACTCTGGATAGAAAACGGAGATAACTAGTTACTGTCCTGAAATACAATAAATCAAATTTTTCGCCGATTTTTTGCTAAGGACATTAACCGCAAGGTGTTGAATTTATTACTAGTGGCCTGTTAGGATTTTTAATAAAATTCTTCGCGAAGCGAATTTCCGGACACGAACTAACTAGTTACTGTCCTGAAATACAATAAATCAAATTTTTCGCCGATTTTTTGCTCAGGACAGTAACCGGAAGGTGTTGAAAATATTACTAGTGGCCGGATAGGATTTTTAATAAAATTCTTCGCGAAGCGAATTTCCGGACACGAACTAACTAAAAAGGGCAATCAATTGCAAGTTTTCTGCAATTGACAAAAATTAATAGTATGTAATATTTTTACTACAGCATGTATTTGAGAGAGGAAAATCAGATGGTTTTATTCAGATTATTTATCATTAGTTTAGTTCTCTTTTCCTGCGATAACGATGAAAAATATTATTATATTGATAACACAGATGCGGGAAACGACATCACGGATGCGGATTCAGATGTGAGTGATACAACAGATTCAATAGATGTCGCAGAGGATGGAGACGTAATAGATAATACTGCAAAGCCTGAAATAACAATGTCTCCAGTGAGTGGTTCAGGAATATTTCCAGATCAATCTATTACTTTTACGTTCAATGTTCCAATCGACTCATATTCATTCAATAATGCTTTTAAACTGATAATCGAAGAAACAGAGATCCAGAATCAAGGAACTCTAGAGTGGAATTCAGATTATACATCAGTGACTTTTTCACCAAGTGAACCGTATACGCAGGGAAGGAACTTATACGTGTCCATATCCGGGGCTTTAAAGTCTCTTTATGATGTTTATATGGGCGGGCATTATGAGAAAACTTTAAGAGTCAAGGAGTTGAGATGTTTTGTCCAGTTTCCAGAGACAACAAACGAAGTTACAATTATTTAAAAGAAAACACATATGTGTATACTAATAGAAAATGTATGAATCGAGGTGTTTTATGCGGTTTGTTTTTTTTATTTCTTTGTTTTTATTCTTTTTCGCTTGTGAAACAGAAAGAAAATCTAGGGGTTTATTCGATGATTATGTTCCGTCTGATAATTATTATAAAGATGTAGATTCTGAATCAATAATCTCTGACGAATCTGGAATTTATCCAGTAAATCAATTTCTTTTTGTACTTTCTGACGAGGTACCAGAAGAAGATCTTTCTGAAATTGCTGCAAGTGTTGCTACAAAAAGCGGTGGATTGTTAGTTGGGGAAATAAAACAAATTAGACTCTATCAAGTAGAACTTTCAACTTCGACTGTTCCAGAGCTCGTTAATTCAATTAACTTAGCAAAATCTGAAGTGTATGTGACTGATGCTTTCGAAAATATAATTTTTCTTCCTGATGGGAAAACATCCAACTGTAAGGATCGAGATTCAGAATTGTATAAAAATGTACCCCAAACAAATAGAACTCCGTTTGAATTTACAGATGTTTACGGAATGTTGGGAATTATTAAAAACTCAACCACTTTTTCGAAGGTAAAATTAGCCTCTGCTGAATATGTTGCAGACAGGTGTGGACAATTTGATTCCGTTGAAAAGAAGTATGCAAAAAATTGGAAACCAGCCCCTGTTGCCGATAAATTAAGTATGTATGAAGAAGATCTTATTGCCCATGGGATAGCTACAATGTCTATTATTGTTTCTGATACGGGGGATGGAGCTATTGAAGGAATAGCATCAGTTGCAATAGGATCTAAGAATATTGGATTATTTTTGCGCCCGTACACTGCAAACGATCCTGATTTCGCTTCAACTATGCATTTTTATTTAGAAGCATGTGATTGTGCAAAAGTTGATATTATTAACTCCAGTCTGAGTTCGTCTCTTATGAAGAAAGAGCAAAAATTTACACCTGAAAAAATCGCAAAATACATTAACCGTTTTAAAAGAGTACTAGACTTGTGCCCGGACACTCTTTTTGTAAGTACTGCCGGAAACGAATGGACAGAACTTATGCCTGATACTGCTGTTCCTGCTGGAATACAGGCAGATAATCACATCACTGTAGGTGGCTTGGGTAAGAAGAAGGAGCAGGATAATTCTATTGATTATAACAAGTTGTATTATATGGGATGGAGTGACAATAAGGAAAGAATGGTTGGTACTAATTGGGGAAACTTGGTTGATATATATGCTCCTGCAGTAAATATTCCCACTTTATGGGGTAGGAGTGACGGATATTGTGAGGACACCAAATATTTTAACGATGGAACTTCTTATGCTGCGCCACAAGTTACTGCACTTGCAGTAATACTTAAATCAATAAACAAGGGACTCAAACCCAAGGAAATTAAAAAGTTAATAGTCGAATCAGGGGGTGTTCTTATTGATAATAAAGTTTACCCTTCATTAAAATTCTCTCCACCTGTTGCTCAGGCACTTCTGGATATTAGTGCCGTTGACGCTGATAAGTTTGATGCGGATCATGATGCAATTGCAGACCCTGTAAGTCTTATCCTGCATCGTATTTGTGGTGAATCATATTTAAAAATTGAAAAAATTGATGAATGGTCATTTTCCAGTGATCAGCAGGATCTTTTTGCTGATTTTCGAGAAAATGTTTTTTCCATAGGAACATTTCTTGGAAATAATTCAATGTCCATGTATGACTTGGCTGTTTCAACATTCAGTCCTTATCCTCATCTAGGGAGAAAATATTTCTGGGATGAAGAAAATAATATAGCCACTTTTGAAATTATTTCTAATGATGGCGCAACGATGGAATCTTTTGGGGTAACGATGAAGGGAAGTGGTTCTGTCATTTTCAGGGAATGCGAAATTCTTGAAAGAAATCCACTTAATGACACGCCTATGTCGGTATCCCTGACAGGTGATGCTTATGGAAGTATGCTTGTGGACAAAAATAATTCCCGTTTTAAATCAAAAATGACTTTAACTTTTAAAGTTGATGCTATCACTCTTTATGCAAATCCTGTTTTTCTGCAAGAGTTAGAGCAAATCTGTTACTTCGGATATGGTTCAGGTGACTATTCCACTCACGGTGAATGTGGAGACAACCATATAAGTGTCAGTCAAGGGGAGATTTGTGATGGAGATAATTTTGGAGAACTCACCTGCTCATCAGTGAACCCTCAATTTGGAAGCGGAAAACTGACTTGTATTAACTGTACTCAGGTTGATACCTCTCAATGCATTCCTGTACTAGTTCCAGAGGTTTCTATTGAAACAACCGATCTTCCGTTTGTAATTAATAATGATTTCTGCACTGCTGGTTATTCAGATATTTACTCTCCCGGATTTGAGTTCTCCTGCACTGGCGGGGAAGCTCAAGGAAGCGAACATATTTATGGTATTACTCTGGCACCAAGCCAAAGCATTACAACAACTTTCACAAGCGAATACGATAATGTTATATATGTTCTAGGTGATTACGCCGACCCCAATGCACAGACCTGCATTACTGGAGTTGATGACTCTTCCGCTGAGCCTTTTATTGAATCGTTATCTCTCACAAATGACAGTTCAGAGTTGAAAACTTATTATGTTGTTTTTGACCATATAAACGCTACATGCGAAGAATTTACAAATATACCTTACTCCATCAGGATTGATTAAGATGCGGTTTATTTTTGTTTTATTTTTGATTGCGGGATGCACCAAACCCGAAGTTAAACTAACTCCGGAAGAGCGGTGTGTACAAAAAGAAATGTATGCATTGAAAAAAAGATATAAAGTCGATCCTCGATATGGGGTTGTTTTTCGTAACGAAGCGATGGCTCAGAAACTTAAAAACAATCCTGATAAATATATTATAGATTCCATCATGATTTATTTAGATGGAGTTTCAGAACCAGACCTTGCCGATTTCTACTATCTAGATGGATTTCGTATTCCCCGCATGCCGAATGTAATCAAAGGTCGTTTAGGTATAAGCGCGAAAAATAAAAATTTCAGTATTGAAACTTTCAAAATAAAAAATGCATATCTTGTAGATAGAGATTACATATTTAAATCGAATCCTGAACTTTTTAGAATTGATAAAGAAAAACACATTGACCATAAGAATGGTTGGACTCTAACTATTAATTCTAAAGAAGGACCCTGCTGGCAAAGTTCTGATTATTATTTTATAAATGGAAAATGTATCATTAAACCTGTGAAAAAAACAATTGTTTTTGAAATTGAATTTATGGGCAAAACATTCTTTCTGGCTAATGTTTACACTTATGGTCATTGCCCGTGAAATCGTTTTAAAAGCAAAGTACCACTGAGAGTTCAAAACCTACTGCATGTCGTTAACTCCCGGAACAGGCGGATATCAAGTTGCCTAAAATCCCCCACCCGGGTTGATTTTTTATATTGAATTTCCGTGGTCTGGGTTGGGTTTTAAGGATTCAGATTTATGGTGGATTTCTTTGGTTTCTGGCTTCAGTTACAGGTTGAAAATGTAAAGAGGTTAATAGATGCTTAACTTACGTGGGCATCGCTGTAAATTTGTAAATTTGTTTTTCAGGTTTCTTCGTGGGGTTTTGCCCAGTTGGAACGGCACAGGTGGATGACGAAGGTTTCGAAGCGTTTTTCGAGATCCGGTTCATGGGGAAACTCACGCTTGATGGCGGTGCGGATTTGCAGGTAGGTGAGGCCTTCTTGAATTTTAATCCAGACTCGGCTTCCGAGGCGATCAAGTTGGATTTTCCGTTCTTCGGGATACATGAGACGGGCAATGAAGTTTCGACGTTCGATTTTTACGCGCAGAAGAACATCGCCGTCGGAATCCGTGGCAAAGGGAACGCAGGTAACTAAACGAAGGGAATCATTCAACATTGTTGCACTTTATATAGTTAATGTCCTGTAATGCGCTGCGCTAAGAATTTTATAAAAATCCTGACAGGACACGAATTATTTTATCAAAAAGATCCGCACTATCAGGGCGATACCGATTAAAGTAATAATGCCGCTCAAAACAGCGAACTTCCACATTTCCCCCCGGGCACAGGAAGAATACCAGAAACGGGCCGCTTCCAGTCGTGTATTTCGATCACTTTTTACTTCAGGGAGATCTCCCATAGACAGTTTCGCCAGTTGGGAAAGATGTTCCTTTTCCATGCGGATGATTCCTGAACTGACTTTGAAACTGTGATAAATTCCACTGGAAATGTTTCCCATACCCGTATTGCGGGTCATGAGAAAAATCGTTTCCGGTATCCATGAGATGATGTAAATGCCCTTGAGTGACCCAATGGGGATGTCGGTGAAATATCCGTCTTTATTATGAAAAACCGCATATTTACGGGAAAAAATCAGTGGGATCTTTTCCTGACGGATTCCCACAAAAGTGTAGCCGCGATCGATAAATTCCTGAAACAGAGGCGGCATGGGCTCATCAATAAAACGATGTCGTACTGTTGAAGGCAGCAGAGTTTGAATTACAGCGGCAACGTGAGGTCTTAGAAAAAAAACTATTATAACAGCAGTTATTATTTTCAGAACTAACACTAAAATCATTGATAGTTACCTGTTTTCAGAACATGAATAATATTTTCAGATCACCGCTGGATTGAAAAGATCTCAAATAAAATGCCTGAAAACGGAATATGAGGCATATATCATTACAAAAGTACATGTTCTGTATTGAAAATTCTATAATTCTACACAAAATTCAACTATATTCTGACTGGCGGAACAAAATTCTGCTTTCTTTTTGATTTGCAAAAGACGATAGACTTTTTGACATCGATTCAAGGACTGGTATAAATGTAGTGAGTTATACTACATTCACAAGGCTGGTACATATGACTGACTCAAACGAAAATATTACTTTTGAAGAAATTATGTTCACGGTAATAGAGGCCACACAGGACACTTTCCGGGCATACATGAACATCGAAGTCTTTGCGGGAAAAGTAAAAAAATCAATTGAACCCATTGATGCCGATATAGTAGGTATCGTTGGTGTTGCGGGATCCCGTGTTGGATACATGATTCTCTCTTTAGACAGCGCCACGGCAAGGCTCATTACGGAAGAACTTACTCAAATGGAAAACCCCGATGAGGAAACTCAGCGTGATTCTATTGGTGAACTTATCAATATTATTGCAGGAAGCATCAAGAGTAAGTACCACGAGCAGTACGGAAAAGTTGATCTGGGGCTTCCTCTTATCATGAGTGGTCGCCTTACTCCAAAAGGTGCCATTTCCGCTGCTGATCAGGATTCATCGCTCAGCGTTCAGAGTAATGGCGTTGTGATTCCGTTCCGTGGATTTGGCGAAAATCTGAATTTCAGTGTGATGGTTTATATGTAGTTTTTGTCACCTTGCATTTCGCTAAGCGAAATTGCTTGCCTGTAATTCAAATTTTATCAAATTGAGCATGTTCAGGCAAACATGCTATTATCAACACGAACTGAATAGCAGTTAATAATTTGTTTTGCTTGTTACAGTGCCAGAGATTGATTTGGAGTTTATAAAAACTCCAGTTTTTATGGAATTTTTTTGCTTTTTGGTACGTTAGTACCCTGAGCAATAACCTACCGATTTCAGGATCTATCATGTCATTTCTAATTTTCTCACTTCTCTTTTCACAGACTCCATTTTCCCCGGGGTTTTCAATTAACGGTACTGAAAGTGAAGGTCGACAGATAATTTTCACTTTTGATGACGGCCCCGATTACCGCACAACGCCACTGCTTCTTGACTACCTTCTTGAAGAAGACATCAAAGTGATTTTTTTCATAAACGGTATAAAAATAGGGGGCAGACTGGCTTCCGCAGTGAGGAATCGTCAGGTTCTAAAAATTATGCATGAACGGGGGCACTGGATAGGAAATCACACTTATAGTCACCCTATGATGGATAAAGTTTCCCCGGCAACCCAGAAAAAGCAGATCATGCAGAACCATCGGGCTATTGAAAAACTTTTAGGATTGAAAATGTTCCTCTACCGACCGCCCTTCGGCCTCATGACCGGGTATTCCAGGACTCTGCTCAAAGATGAGGGTTATGCTATCATTATGTGGAATCTTGAAAGTCATGATCCTTTCCAGAGGCACGTGCTTAAAAATTGGAGAAATGTCCTGCGTGATATTGCGCTGTACCAGGGTGGCATAATACTCATGCACGACACAAACAGTTGGTCACTGGAAAGTGTTCCGCGTATTGTCAAAACCGTTAGAATGGCGAACTGTGAAAATATTGACAGAAACGATCCGATTTATGAGTTCGGCGATGTTTCACATTTTTACAGTAAGAAGGCAGGTAAATGGAAAGAACCATCCCTTGAGATGGTGAAAAAAGGTTTACAAAACAGGAAAAAGTCGGAAGACTGGTGTCGAAATATTCAGAGCAAGGAGCTTTAGATAAAATGAAATGTCCGAGATGCGGAGTCCCATTGTTAGAAACCGGCGATGATGCCTGCAGTGTATGTGGTTTTCAACTCACTGGAAACACGTCGGAAACCATTGAATCAATGGAGAGCGGTAAAATAGGTGATTCTTTCGGAAGCTCCGGAGAACTTCCGTCATCGCCTTTTGACGATGATCCTACCCAGGGAATTGTTGAAATCTCTCCTTCAACGGAATTTGTAGGTCGTGGAGATGATCTCAATAGATTGGAAGAAGAACTGGCCCGGGTGAAAACCAATCACCGTCTGGCTTTTGTGACAGTGTACGGTCCTGTGGGAATCGGCAAAAGCCGCATGCTGAGTGAGTTTCACGCCCGCATTGCCTCGGATGAGACAGTTATTATCCGCGGAGAAGGGCGGACCAGCGGGGCAATTCCTTTTGGTACCATCGGTCAGGCTTTGAGATCTTTCCTAATTGGCACAAATAAAATAACTGATGAAGCTGATTCAATCAAAATTATTGAGGAACGGATCAAAGACTACATCTCTCAGTCCCAACTCAATGAAACCTGCCATCTTTTAGCTCAGTTTCTCGGTTTTGAGATCGAATCTCAGATTATTGAACCGTTGCTTCGTAATCCATCACAGATGGAACTACGGCTTTTCATTGCCGTCCGTCGATTACTCAGTGGCATTTCCGATAAGAAAACGCTGGTTATGATTATGGACAGCGTGGATAGAAGTGAACCGGAAACTGTTAATCTCATTCACTATCTGGCGGCGGGGTTAATTCGTCAGCCCGTAATGATTTTAACGGCGGGTCGTGATCAACTCTTTAATAAATATCCTCAGTGGGCCAGTGGCGAGTATGCAACTCAGAAACTGAAAATTCCTCCCCTGGAGCCTGCGGAAGCGGAAAAATTATTTTCAAACCTTGTGCCTGATCTGGACAAAATACCCAAGAGCATTCAGGCTCACCTTTCTGAACAACTGGATCGTAATCCGCGTACCATCGAGGAATTTGCACGTTTTCTCATTGAATCCGGCATAATTGATACAAACAAAACTCCCTGGCGGGTTTTACTTTCAAAGATGTCCACAACGGAGATTCCCCGGACTCTGGACGGAATTTTAAAATCACGTATTTATCTTCTGCCCCACGGAGATCGAGACATCCTTAACCGGGCGGCGATTTTCGGTGAGAACTTCTGGCAGGATGGTGTCATTGCTCAGGCTCGGCGTGCGTTGTTTTTTGATGATATTAAAGAAGATCCCGATGGCCCGGGCCTGGATTCTATCACGCAATCGGGGGATTTTACTAATAATCTCGTGGGAAGTGCCCTTGAACGCCATCGGCTCCGGGGTTTTGTTGAACCGGTTAAAATAAGTCTGCTCCCGGGGGAAAAACAGTTCCGCTTTCGATATCCTCCAATCTGGAACATTATCTATGAAGCGATGGCCGTGCCTCAGCGGAGATTATTCCATTATCAGGCGGCGGAATGGCTTGAACTTCATCTGCATCAACCAACAGCGGAACTTCTTGAAGAAGTTGCAAGGCATCTCGAACTTGCGGGAAGCAAAGAACGCAGCGGTGAAAAATACCGTCAGGCGGCGGAAATCAGCAAATCCCATTTCAATAACGACAAGGCTATAAGGCTGTACATAAAAGCCATAGCTGTGCAGGAGACATCCAATACCGCTCAGCGTATTTTAATGTGGCATGATCTCGGTAATATATATGAAGTCAAAGGTCTTTTCGATAAATCCCTTGCCTGTTACGAGAAGATGCTTCGATTAAGCTGGATAAATGCCAGTCGTTCCAAAGGAGGCGTGGCCTTCAATAAAATGGGTCGTCTGTATCGGCAGCAGGGTCAACTTTCTCTGGCTCTTGAATACCTTAAAAAAGGTCTCACGTTGTTTGAATCTGCCAACGATCTCCGGGGTGTAGCCGGTTCGAAAGACGATATCGGACAGGTGCTCTATGCTCTGGGCGAAAATGAAACAGCTATGCAGTACAGCGGAGAAGCGCTTGAAATACGGCGCAGCCTTGGAGATCAGCGCTCCGTTGCCGTCGCTTTAGTTAATATCGGCTACATTGAAATGGAGCGCGGATTCTTTAATGAAGCTGCCTCGTGCTTCTTTGAAGGTCTCAGTATTTCCCGACAGATTGGTGATGAAAGCACCGTTTGCAGATCATTAAACAGTCTTGGAATCCTCCATTTCCATCAGGGGCACATTGAAGAAGCTGTGGAAGACTGGAAAAAAGCCCTTCAGATTGCCCAGAACATCGGGTTTGGCCCCATGGAAGCAAAACTCCAAAACAACATGGGTGAAGCGCTTTACAAACTTGGTCGTTACAGCGAGTCATCAGCTAAGCTTGAGCGGGCAATTGAACTTGCTGAAGACATGCACGAAAAACGCGTACTCTTTGATGCAAACCGCAATATGAGTCTTGTGCTTCATAAGATGGGAAAACAGGAAGATGCCATGGATTACGCTCAGGATGCTTTGAATCTAGCCAAGGAACTTGATATCCTTGAGTTCAAAGCCCGTGCGGCAATGACCCTGGGCGAAGTTTTATCCGGAACTGTATTCAATACGGATGATCCTGCACAGGTAGAGGAGGCCAAAAGCCACTTCATTCAGGGGATTGAGCTCTTCAAGCTTCTTAAGAATCAACGCGAAACGGGAAAAAGCCTTAAAAGATATGCGGAATTTTTGGTTGAAGCAGGGGATGAAAAGAGTGCCATTGAAATTCTGACTGAAGCTAAACTGGTTTTAAATCCTCTTGGAGTCAAAGAACTGGAAGAAGTTAAAAAACTCCTCAGTGCCCTCAAGGGGGAAGAGGATTACTAGTTCTTTCGTGTTTTTCGTTGATTTTCTTTCCAATTGATTATATCGATTTCGGTTTAAAAGGGGCATTTAAAATTTTTCCCCTGGAAATGCTTCGAAGTAATACGATTGTGTTGAATATTTGAAATATCATTCAATTTGGCACTCATCATAATTTGGTTTTGATCCTTTTATTCCGAAAGCATTTCTGGATGAACTGTTAAAGGTAAAAAATGAATATTATACAAGAACTTAAAGACAGAGAACTTTTTCATAATTCTACGGACAAAGAACTTTTAACCAAGCACTTCAATGAACAAAGTGTGACTTTTTATACGGGTTATGATCCGACCGCTTCGTCACTTCACGTGGGGAGCCTTCTGCAACTCATTACCATGAAACGCCTTCAGGATGCGGGTCACCGGCCTGTTCTCCTCGTAGGCGGTGGTACTGGAATGATTGGAGATCCTTCAGGAAAAAGTGCCGAGCGTCAACTTCTGGATGAAAAAACCCTTGGAGAAAACGTTGACGGAATTCGTAATCAGGCCATGCGGTTTCTGGATTTTGAATCGGCACAAAATGGTGCGCTGGTTGTGAACAACGGAGACTGGCTTGGAAAACTCAGTTTGATTGAGTTTTTGCGTGACACGGGGAAACATTTCAGTGTTAACGCCATGATGGCAAAAGATTCCGTTCGCAGTCGACTGGAAAATCGTGAACAGGGTATTTCCTTCACTGAGTTTTCATATCAGTTGCTTCAGGCTTATGATTTTATGCATCTTTTTGATGAACATAAGTGTACACTTCAACTCGGGGGAAGTGATCAGTGGGGTAATATCACTGCGGGCATCGATCTCATTCGTCGGCGCCGAAGTGCACAGACTTTCGGTCTAACGATCCCTCTTGTAACTACGGCAAGTGGCACCAAATTCGGCAAAACCGAAGCGGGAACCATATGGCTTGATGCAGAACGTACAAGCCCGTATCACTTCTATCAGTTCTGGCTTCGCACGGAAGATGCGGACGTTATCAGATATCTTAAAAAGTTTACTTTTCTTTCTATGGAAGAAATAGCAGAACTTGAGAAAATCCACCTTGAGAATCCCGGGGCTCGACAGGCAAGTCGAGTTTTAGCAAAGGAAATGACTCTCCTTGTGCATGGACAGGCTGGCCTTGACAGCGCTCTGAGGGCCACGGAGGCATTTTTCGGTGGGGATCTTAAAACTCTTACGGAAAAAGAGCTGGAAGCAGTGTTTTCCGATATAGATTCTACCCAGATATCAGCGGGCAGCCTCGTTGAAATGTCCATTGCGGATCTACTGGCAGAAACTAAAATGACCAAATCCAAGGGTGAAGGGCGCCGTCTCGTTACCGGTGGTGGAATTTATATAAACAATGAACGCTGTGAGAGTCCTGACCGAATGATTTCCGCGGGGGATGTACTTGCTGGTCGATTTTTAGTACTTCGATCAGGAAAGAAAAAGTATCACCTGGTGGAATCCACAAACTGAAATCGCGTCCTGAATAGTTGAAATATTATGTCAGGGCATTGAATGATTGATGAGTAAAAACAATGTTTCTACACCTGTTCCTCGTTTTTTTTGCATTCAATTCCGTTAAAGTTGAAGGGGAAAGCCTGACTCCTGACTGGATAAATACTCTTAAAGCAGCCTATAGTTACAGTCTGGATGAGGATAAAAAAGGCGATGAATATCTGAAAGAAGCCTTTGCCGGGAAAAAACAGGAAAAAACAAACGCGGCTTCCCTTGAATTTTTCAGAACCATGTGTTCTGACCCGGCAAAAGGTGCTGTAAATAATGCATTTTTAACAAATCCTGTGAAATTTATTGATGCTCTTGGGAAAGCGTTTAATGGCTCAAACCTCCCATCAGATCCCTGGAGTCGCCAATTTGCCTCCGTTATCGGTATTCATGGCATTAAAAAATGCAAAACGGACGCATTCGGGCTTTTTCTGGAATCAGCTTACAAAGGGGGGAAAGCTCCAATAAAGACTGCTGTGACTGCATGGCTCGAAAAAAACATTCGATTTGTACCGGATTCCAAAAACCTGTCGGGAATCGTAAGATTACACCAACTTTTTTATAATAAAATTGTTCTGCTTTCCGCAGGAAAACCACTTGGTGCGGATTCAGAAGCTGAATTGAAAAAGTTTGAGTCGGATAAAACATGGGCCGATTTTTTTGCAAGACCTCTTCCCTGGCGCATCAGTGCTCTGCTGCCCCTTTCCGGGAAATATGCCCCATTGGGTCGGCAGGTTTTTTATGCACTTTTAGCGGCGAAAAAAGCCTGGCCTCTTTTAGAGATGATTATTCATGATACTTCGTCAGAAAGTTCAAAGGCTCTGAAGATATATCAGGAAAAAGTTGCGGTTACGGATCGCTCTTCAGTGCTCATTGCGCCCCCGGATCGTGAAAGTTTTAAAACACTTCTGGCAGCGGTCTCAAAGGATATGATTGTTCTTTATCCCGGAGACAGCTCCAGTGTTGATCTCGATAAAGTTACAACTCCACTGTTTTTTGTTTCTTCCGAAAAATCCGCCCGTGTTCAGGTTCTTTTAACTTCTGCCTGGAATGAAGGTGCGAGGACATTTTCAGTTTTTTATCCCGATACGGATTATGGAAGGGATTTTGCTTCACTTTTCAAAGCCGCTGTAGAGAAAAAAGGTGGAAAGATAGACAAATATACAAAGTATACCTCTTCTAATCTTCCATCCCGACCTGATCCCGGATCTGCTCAAGCGGTTTTTATTCCTGATGGTGTTTCCAATGTGGAAACCATGGCAAGGCTTCTGGCAGCGGCGGGTCATTTTCCCGGTCCTTTGAAAAAAGGGAAAGGCTTGATCCTTCTGGCAACAGCAGAAGCAATTTCGGATAAAGCCATTGATCGTTCAGGACGATATTTTAAAAATGCTTATTTTGCCCCGGTGTTTTCTGAAGCAGCGCCTTCAGTTTCCGAAGCTCCATTCGTCAAAGCGTTCAAAGCTATGGGAATGAAGTACGTGCTCAGCATGGGGATTGATACCTGGAGTTTTTTGAAGAACTGGGCATTTATTTTGTCTCAGGGTGGCATGAGTATCAATTATTTCGTAAATTCTGTTCGCTCAATAAGTGCCGGCCCGGGGCTTGGAAATTATTATGATAATAAAGGTCGTGTAAACCATTCCCGCTTGTATAAATGCGACGGAAAAACCATCACTCTAGTCACAAACTGAGAATTTTTATAGATAAATTTTAAAGAAATGCTTCGAGACCTTAGACCGCTTGCGGAATAAAAGGATCGAAACGTGAAAAGTACTTGTTTTCATCCTGCCATTTGTAATTATGCTTTGATGTTGAATGTTTATGACCTGAACCGGGATCCTGTTTGCCTGACTACCTGTGTCCCTGTTTAAAATTTCAGGGAAACAGGAAATCAGTAGCAGGAACAGGGAGGCAATTTTTGCTTTGCAAAAATGCAAGGGGAAAACAGGTAGGCAATTTCGCGCAGCGGAATGCCATAGAG
>JAHJMN010000113.1 GCA_018821305.1 Myxococcota bacterium | reverse complement strand
TCCTGTAATACGATCTTTTCAAGTTTACACCAAATTTGGACACAGGACATTAAGAATGAAGACCTTGAAATTATTGTAGTGTTCTGAATAGCATGTTTTCGTAAACATGCTCAATTTTGATAAAAATTGAATTTCAGGACACGAACTATTTTGCATAGAAACTCATCACAACTTTTAAAAGTCTATCGGGCAATCTATCATATACAAACTCACGGACTCGCTCAGGAATGCCATACTGCGCCTCAGCTAAAGCTCCGGTAATACATGCCAGTGTATCCGAATCTCCCCCGAGAGAAATTGCAGTTTTAATGGCATCTTCAAAATCCGTTGATTCATAAAACGCACGAAAAGCCTGAGGAACCGTCCCCTGACATGATTCATCAAATTGATAATGCGGGCGAATTTCATCGCAGGTTTGTGATACATTGTATTCAAAAATATTCTGCATCCAGTCCTTCACTACATGACGACTTGTACCGCTGCGTAACAGGAAAATAGCTCCCGCTGTAGCCTGCGCCCCCTTTAACCCTTCCGGATGATTGTGAGTTACTTCCGCGCTGGCTGTAGCACCTCGCAATACACTTTCAAGATCGTTAAACGCCCAACCGGCGGGACTTACACGCATTGCAGACCCGTTTCCGAAACTATTGTATGGCCCCATTTCCGGATCCATTGCCCAGTAATGATATCGCCCTCCGTAGCTGGCATCAGGCCACAGTTTGTAGTATTCCCGCATCACGTCTTCGTAAGCCCTGCCCAAAAGATAACTTTCAGCTAAGGCACAGGTCAGAACGGAATCATCTGTAAAAAAGCAGCTAATATCATAAAGATCAAAGTCTTTCGTTTTGATGTTTTCAAACTCATATATACTACCAAAGATATCTCCTGCAAGTGCTCCAATCATGATAACTCCTTTTGGATGCCCGTTCCTCACGTGATTTCAGGACATCAACTGATTATAGTCCAAACTCATATTCTTAAGGCACTAGAATTTTCCTTTTTGACATGTCTCAACGAAAAAGATGTTGATTTTTTTCTCCTGACCTGATTATTATACCGGGGCATAGGCATTGCTGGTACTCTCTGCAGGCCGTTTTCACGATTGACCAATAAGAAAGGGCGGATTATGTACTATCACAAATACAGCGATTGGCGCGTCATTGGAATGATAATAGGGGCCGTAGCCATGCTTGTTGGCGCCGCATGGAAAATGAAATGGGAAGACACTTCCGAAAAGAAAGACGTCCCCAAAGTCGAATCTCTGGAAAAAGTAAAACAGCGCATCCGGGAAAAAGAACGTCAGGCAAAACAAAAAGGCATTGACCCCGCTGATATAAAACCAACAGAATCAAACCAGACCGGAGTAAAAACCTTAAACGACTGACCTGTTTTTTTTTAGTTAATGTCCTGTAATACGATCTTTTCAAGTTTACACCAAATTTGAACACAGGACTCTCACTGTTTTCTACGAAAACAGTTGCCGTCTTTTACGATTTCCTGCGGAAATGCGTTTTAGACATTAAGAAGGAAGACCTTGAAATTATTGTAGTGTTCTGAATAGCATGTTTTCGTAAACATGCTCAATTTTGTTAAAAATTGAATTTCAGGACACGAACAACTTAAACCGCTTGCGGAGTAATACGATTGTGACTCGTTTTAAAGAAATGCTTCAAGAATGAGCCCCCTGTTTTCCCTTGCATTTTTGCAAAGCAAAAATTGCTTGCCTGTTCCTGCTACTAATTTTCTGTTTCCCTGAAATTTTTAACAGGTAGACAGGCAGTCAGGGAGCAGCATCAGTGGCAGGTCGTAAACATTCAACATCAATGTATAATTAGTTACTGTCCTGAAATACCGAAAATCAAATTTTTAACCAATTTTTTGCTCAGGACAGTAACTAATTAAAAAAGAACTTAAATTCCACCTCACTTTGATATTTCGATCCTTTTACTCAGGAAGCGGTATAGCGTCTCTTTGAAAAACGGTGCTGTTCCGAAGGAGCCACAACGTGGCTCACACATATTAGCGAAGGGATCAAAGATGCCAGCGGCATCGAAGATCCCTGGAACACAATCCCCACAATCCCAACCCTGTATGGGTTGCACAAATATCCAAATCAGGACACGAACTACTTATAAACAAAACACCTGAAACTTTTTTCCATTATTTTTAATTGACATTTTTTTACGCAGGAGGATATTCCGATTGGTCTGGGCAATTCGCCATTCCATTTTTACAATTTCTCAAAAGGAGGTCTCACTTGCCGTATGTATTTTTTGGTATTCTTACAATTTATGGAATCCTCAGCTGTGTGTTTGCTTTTATTGAACCACCACCGACCATTTCCCGCATATTCAAAGTTCCGTCAATTTTCGTCTTTCTGCCTGACAAACTCGTCATGCCCGCAGGTCGCCTCTTCGTAGGAATCTGCTGTTTCGTAGCCGTAGGCGTCCTCTACGCCAAACTCTCCGCCGTCCTGTAATCTCCCAGGAAAGTTTTTTCACCTTGATGAAACAATCGACAGGGATGAGTTTGTAACTCTCACCAGACCCCTTTCCATGAAAACTCTGGAATCCATGTAGCAGACTAAACAGTCGGATTTATCAGCCTTCTTTCAAGGAGATAACTGAGATCCCTTCTACCATCGGCTATTATCATTATATAAACACTTTCCTCTTTGACTCTGTATATCACAACCCCATTGGTTTAAAGTGAATTTCTCGATAATCCTTTATTCCAATTTCCTCCAAAAGAGCGGGGCAGTTACCACGGTGCGGATTTTCTTTTAAACTATCAATAATTTTACTGAAACCATCCGCGATCATACTCAATCATATTTTTTTCCAGAAACAATAATAACTCTTCGCGGTAACTATATTTTAAATGATGAACTTCCTGATTCTGTATATATCTGACAACATTATCGATTTCTGAAAATGAAACAGAAAATGCCCCATATCCACCCTGCCATTTAAATTCATTGAGCCCGATTCTTGTTTTGAGGTAAACTGAAGATCGACTTTTTATCTCCCTCATAATATACGCCGAACTCGTTTCTCTGCTGGCGGAAATTAAAATGTGAATATGATCATCAGTTCCGCCAACTTCGATCACCTTACAGGAAAATTCCGCAAACAGCATCTTCAGGTAGCTGTATAGTTCCGACCTTACTTTACCCGATTTGAGAAACGTTTTTCGTTCTTGTGTTGAGAAAATGTAATGAATATAAATTGATGAATACGACTGAGGCATGGCCTTTCTCCTTTCAGTCATATTTATCGCGAGAAATCAATACCAGTTTCATATCACAACACCGCACCCAACACAGCCTGAACCCGTAGACAAGAAACGCCACCATCTCAAACACCAAAACTCATCAACAAATGGTATCAACCTCCGCACAACCTCCGCACAACCTCCGCATAACGCCCCCGTTCAATCTTCAACAAATGGTAACAACCTCTCCACACAACCGCCTCTGATCAATCTTCAACAAAGGGTAAGGGCCAAGAGGCCCGCGACCCGCCCGTCATGAAATGACACCATCTTCAATAGCCAGCGGGTGAAGGATGCACCGCATCCGAACCCCTGGTCAAAATGCCTCCACCCACCCCAGCCATGTAATGGCGAGTAAATGTCCTGTAATACAAAATTCAACCCAGGACATTAAAAATGGACGTCGCAACAACGCAACTCATTTATAATAATCTTTGGTTCCTTCTGTATCCTTTCCGCCTTTTTCCATAAACCCATAATATATTTGAGTAATCATAAAATAATTTTCTTTGTCATAATATGATTTGGAGGTCTCTTCACAGGATATCTTCATATTGTATTTTTCTTTTGATTTCTTTATATAATCTTTAAGAATTTTATATGATTTATCAATAGTATCCATGGAATCCACATGATATATTGCAGCTACAAATCTTATATAGAGCTCAAGAAATTGATAATCCTTAGTACTTTTCGAGGTCTTGAAAACGGGAATCATCACAGTAACTTTTACTTTACTCTTCTTTTCCTCAAAACATACAACAGGCCCACCAACTTCCTGAATTTTGCCATTACTTTTCTTGATATAGGATTCAAGCAGCTTAATATACTTCTGGTTTTCTTTCCTCATATTTTTCTTATCTGTCATATACGACTTAATAATAAAATTAGTCTCACCTTTAGAAAACCTGTTCGCGCCCCGCTTTCTGAGACGATTTTTTCCTTTTTCAATAAGCTTGTTTCTCTTCCCGCCCAAATCCGCTTTTTCAATTGCTTTCAAAGTTTCCACTTTTTTCATTGAATCCAATTTCACAACTGATTTCACCCCTTCGGATTTACCCTTTTTTACATCACCCGAACCCTCTTTCACCGCCTGTTTCGGCTCATCAAGCTTATTATCCGATGCCCCTTCACTCTTGCTTTTCCCGCAACTACCAGAAATCAATGCAATCACCAATAAAACAACCAAACCTGATTTTTCCATATTCAAATCCTTTCAACCCGGACACGAACTAGCGCTGAATTGTAATTCTGCCTAAAAATAACATCTTTTTTAACTTTCAACCAGCAATCTTTTCAGTTTCCTTACTCCGAAGCACCGATTTCGGACTCAAATTGTGCACCCGAACGGGGCACAATTTTTGCTTCACCCTAAACCCGTCTAAACCGCTTGCGGAATAAAAGGATCGAAACTTGAAAAGTGAATATTTCAAACTATCTTTTGTAATTATGCTATTATGTTTAATGTTTACGCCCTGAACCTGAACCTGTTCAGGAGCAGGGCGTTTACTTTGAAGGTGAGTGTTTTTGTGGCATAAAGATCGATTTCAATTCAGTAACTGCATATACACCTTCAGGAACAAGACACTGTATCCCTTGCATTCCGCTTCGCGAAATTGCTTGCCTGATTCTGCTCCTGTTTCTGACTCCCTGGATATTTTTACTAATACTTATTATTCTTGTTTTTGTTTACAATATCAACTAATACGACTTAACCGAGCAGCATTGGGTCGATACCATCTCCACCGATTTTTTCCGTTATCTTCGTTCGCAAGGACGACTTCATTCTTACTTCAGTCCCCAACTTGGGGACTCAATACGAAATACTCGAAAACTTCGTCCGCAAGGACGACTTGCTTCTTCTTCAACCTCAACGCTTCAAACCCACTTCCACGGCTTTTTCCACCATCTTCGTCCGCAAGGACGACTTTGAATAGCCCGGAGCTTCAGCTCCGGGTTCGCATGCGCCCGCACCCCTTTTTGTCCACCATTGCGCCGCCACCGGCGGCGCAATGGTGGACAAAAAGAATCATTCAATTCTCTCTTTATATATTGACTTTATTGCTTCGTGGTGCTCTTCTATTAATTGTACTTCCCGTTTAACATTTTGCTTTGAGGAGTTTGTCATGTCGGTTCCGGATTATCAGGCCTTTATGCTTCCTTTACTGAAATACGCCTCGGAAAACCCTGAAGTTTCAACCAGTGGCGCAATTCCTTACATGACACAATTATTCAACCTCACGCAGGACGATATCCGGGAACTTCTTCCCAGTGGAGTTCAAACAAAGCTTTTCAATCGAATAGGATGGGCCTCAACCTATCTTAAAAAGGCTCTCTTTCTAGAACCAACGCGTCGAGGCTTTTTCGCCATAACCGACCGCGGGCGGGATTTCCTCAAATCAAATCCTTCAGAACTCAATGCGAAAATCCTGCGCAACTACCCTGAGTTCACCCAGTTTGAACAACCCTATCGTCATTCAACTTCAAACGATGAAGATTCAGCCCAAAATACTGTTGCTCCGGTTTTGTCCCCATCTGAAGCCCTTGAAAACGCATACGAAAATCTTAGGAATGAACTTTCACAGCAACTCTTATCAAAATTAAAAATCATCACCCCCGCTTTCTTCGAACGTCTTGTGGTTGAACTCATCGTCAAAATGGGCTACGGCGGTTCTCTCAAAGATGCAGGTCAGGCCGTCGGCCAAACCGGTGACGGCGGAATCGATGGCATAATCAAAGAAGACCGCCTCGGCCTCGATCAGATTTTCATCCAGGCAAAACGCTGGGATAAAGGCACCATTGGACGCCCCGATGTTCAGCAATTTGCTGGAGCTCTTCAAGGCAGACGCGCCCGAAAGGGTATCTACATCACTACTTCCCGCTTCTCACAAGAAGCGCGAAACTTTGCATCTCAAATAGATGCCCGAATTATCCTCATCGACGGTCAGGAACTTTGCAACCTCATGATAGAATACAACCTCGGCGTCTCCACCATAGCCACCTACCCCGTAAAAAAAATAGACACCGACTACTTCGACGAAGAGATATAAGAAAGGGAGAATGATTATGAAAACAGCAGTAGTATCAAGTGATCCAATTATCAGGAAAATCCTCAATAAATGGATTGAAATCCATGAACAATCTGCCATCGAATGGAAAACTGACAATATGTGGTGGTATGGAGAGCCAGCAAGTGTAAGTGTTTTTTCCGGAGCAGTCTGGAAATTGGGGGGTAGAGCGATAAATGATTTTAAAATCATAAGAGTTGATGAAAATCAAAATGAAACGCATGGACGTTGTGATCTTTATTTTGAAATGCCCGGATCAGATTTGGAACATAGGTGTGAAGCAAAACAAATTTGGGATTTCAATTATGAAAGTTTTATTGAAGTTGAAAAAGAAGCAAAAAAACAAATAGTTAGTTTTAAGTTTAATCGTTCTAATAATTGCCAAAACTTTTCAATAGTTTTTATCACTCCAAAATTTGAAATAATTGGTCAAAAATACGACTTTGAAAAAGAATTTTCTGATTTCTTTATAAGGTTAACCAACAATTTGGTAAGCGATGAGCTTCATTACGCTTATCTTCTTAAAAGCTTTGATATCAATGAATCAAAATATAACGGCAAGCCCTATTACTATCCCGGTGTTGCAGTTGTTTTAAAAAGAATCAATTAACGAAATTCTTCTTTTACAAAATCAGGAGATGGCATGCTAATACCGATTTTCTCAATATTTGGACTCATTTTAGGCGCAGTACTGCAATTCTATTTTACCCAGTATCTCGATAATAAAAAACATCAGCGTGATTTAAAAGTTAAAGCGTATATCGATTACCTGCAGTGTGTGAGTGAACAGGCAAACCTCGGATATTCAATAGATACAATTGAGGGAAGACAAATTTTTGCTAGAACTGCTGACTCTAAATGCAGAATTTCTCTTTATGGTTCACCTTCAGTTATTTCTGCTTTCTCTTCTTTTGAAAAACTTGGGGCTAATTTCCGTACATTGGAAGCAAGGGAATCTTTCACAAAGCTGGTTTCAGAAATGCGAAAGGATACTGGTGATAAGTCAGATCCGAATAAAATTGAGCTTGAGACATTATTGCTGGGTTTGAGAGATAAAAAACAGAACAGCCCCATAAAATAATTTTTGTGAAACCATTCGTAATTTAAAAAGACTTCTTGATATTTCCTTAGCTTATTTATATTTTAAACCATGTTTAACCTTTTATAACTTATTTGTACTCTTCTGTGAATTACAAAGGTTAAACAATTGGCTTGAAAATACAGCTATACAATTCGGCTTCAGAACTTGAAGCCCACAAAGTTCTATTCACAGAAGGTACAAAAACATACCCGGTGCGAAAGCAACTATCCGGGTTTGAGTTTTTTATTAAAAAGAGAGTCTTAAATATGCAGAATGCTGAACAGAAATTTCTGAACGAGCTTGACGATAAACTGTGGAAAGCAGCAGATAAACTGCGAAGTAACCTCGATGCGGCCAACTACAAGCACATTGTCCTCGGGCTCATTTTCCTTAAATACGTTTCCGATGCCTTTGAAGAGCGGCAGCGCGAACTTAAACATATGTTCACAACTAAAGGTGAAGACAATATCTACTTCATGCCCCGCGAAGATTATGGCTCCGACGAAGAATACGAAGCTGCATTAAAAGATGAACTTGAAATTATCGAATATTATCAGGAAAGGAATGTTTTCTGGGTACCTAAAACAGCACGCTGGTCAACACTGCAGGAAAAGGCCATGTTACCCAGCGGTTCCGTTCTCTGGCAGGATGAAAACGGAAAAGATGTAAAACTTACTTCCGTTTCCTCCCTCGTGGATAACGCTCTCGATGTAATCGAAAAATCCAACCCCAGATTAAAAGGAATTCTCAATCGCATAAGCCAGTACCAACTCGATAATGAAAAACTCATCGGTCTTATAAACAGCTTTTCCGATACTTCCTTTTCCAATCCGGAAATTGACGGACATAAGCTCGAGCTTCACAGCAAAGATATTCTCGGCCACGTTTACGAGTATTTCCTCGGGCAGTTCGCTCTTGCAGAAGGAAAACAGGGCGGTCAGTACTACACACCCAAAAGTATTGTAACCCTCATTGTCGAAATGCTCGAACCCTATCGTGGGCGCGTCTTTGACCCTGCTATGGGTTCCGGTGGTTTCTTTGTCTCCAGTGAAAAATTCATTGAAAATCACGCCCGTGATAAACACTACAATGCTGCGGAGCAGAAAAAACACATTTACATATACGGACAGGAGAGCAACCCCACAACATGGAAACTGGCGGCCATGAACATGGCAATCCGCGGAATTGATTTCAATTTCGGCAAGAAAAACGCCGACTCATTCCTTGATGATCAGCATCCTGACCTCCGGGCGGATTTTGTAATGGCAAACCCTCCGTTCAATATCAAAGACTGGTGGCACGCCTCCCTTGAAAACGACGTCCGCTGGAAATACGGAACACCCCCACAGGGAAACGCAAACTTCGGCTGGATTCAGCACATGCTCCATCACCTCAATGACAACGGAACCATGGCTCTTTTACTTGCCAACGGTTCCATGAGTTCAAATACAAACAATGAAGGAGAAATCCGGCGCTCTCTGATAAAAGGTGATCTGGTCGAATGCATGGTTGCCCTTCCGGGCCAGTTATTTACAAACACCCAGATTCCCGCCTGCATCTGGATCCTCACCAAACGTAAGAGCGCAATGCTTGCGCCCACTGATGCAAACCTTGCCCCTGCAGGCTCATCACCTTCATCTGCTAAAAAAGACCGAAAGGGTAAAACCCTCTTTATTGATGCACGGCAGATTGGGTACATGAAAGACCGTGTTCTTCGTGATTTCACACCGGAAGATATTGCAAAAATAGCAGATACCTACCATGCCTGGCAAAAAGAAGAAAACTACGAAGACATCCCCGCGTTTTGTTTCTCTGCTTCACTGGAAGATATTGAAAAAAATGATTTTGTCCTCACCCCCGGTCGTTATGTTGGTGCCGCAGAAGTTGAAGACGATGGAATCCCCTTTGCAGAAAAGATGGCTGATTTAACAGCAAAACTTAAAGTTCAATTTGAAGAAAGCCACCGCCTCGAAGTTGAAATAAGAAAGAATCTAGCGGGGTTAGGCTATGAGCTGTGAGGGCAAAAAAAATAGGTTGTTCCTTACTTTGGAAGAAGCAGGTGTATTTTTAATAGACTGCATTCACAAAACACCTGACTATAAAATTGATGGATTTCCTTATGTAGGAATTCCACAGTTAAATAATGGAAGAATTAATTTATCAGATTCAAAAAAAATATCTTTAGAAGACTTCGAAGAATGGACTAAAAAAGTTATTCCTAAAACTTATGACGTAGTTCTATCAAGAAGATGTAATCCAGGTGAAACAGCATATGTACAGGAAGGACAATTATTTGCTCTTGGTCAAAATCTTGTTATACTGCGAGTAGATGGTCATTTGATTTTTCCTTCTTTTTTTAGATGGCTTGTAAAAGGAAATGAATGGTGGGGACAAGTTAATAAATTTTTAAATGTTGGCGCTATTTTTAATAGTCTTAAAATCTCTGATATTTTAAAATTCGAATTAGCTATACCTCCACTTGAAGAACAAGGGAAAATAGCGAAGATTCTTGGGGATCTTGATGATAAAATTGAGTTAAACAACCAGATTAACAAGACTCTGGAGGAAATGGCGCATGCCCTGTTCAAATCATGGTTCGTGGATTTTGATCCCGTTAAAGCAAAAATAAGTGCTGATAAAAAATGGAAAGAAGAACACGGGGAACAGTTAACACCCTCTCAAAAAGAGGAGCATTCAGATTTCCTCCGCAATGCTGCAATGTCCATAATCTCCGGCAAATCCGAAAATGAACTTTCAGAATTTGAAAAATCAAATCCGGAAAAATACAAAGAACTAGCCGATACAGCTGACCTCTTCCCCGCGACCCTCGAAGAAAGCCCCCTCGGCCCCATCCCCTCCGGGTGGGAAGTGGGGAAATTATCTGATTTGATAAATTTTAACCCTCCAAGATTTTTAAAAAAAGGAACTAATGCTCCATATTTGGATATGAAGAATGTTCCAACAATTGGTCATTTAGCTAATGAAGTCATTTGCAGAGAAATGAATAGTGGAACTAAGTTTATTAATGGAGATACTCTTCTAGCTAGAATTACGCCATGCTTAGAAAATGGTAAAACGGCTTTCGTAGATTTTCTTAAAGAAAACGAGGTTGGTTGGGGTTCAACAGAATATATAGTTTTAAGGCCATTAAAAAATATTTCACCCTCTATTGGATATTTTATTGCGAGAAATGAATCCTTTCGAAATTTTGCGATTCAGTCAATGACCGGTACTAGCGGCCGTCAAAGAGCAAATTCAAATGCCTTATCCGATCTAGAATGGATCAAATATCCAATTGAAATTTTGAATGTATTTGCGATGTTTGCAGATAAGTATTTATTAGCAGCAAAAGAAAAGGGATTTGAAAACAAAGTATTAGCCCAAACAAGAGACACATTGTTGCCAAGACTCCTTTCGGGAGAAATTGACCTTTCTTCGACAGGAGTTGAAAGTATTATATAAATTATTATTTCGCGGAGATCTAAGATGCCTGATACCAAATACCATTTTAAACTCATTCATGAAGAAGTTGCTCAAAATGATACTTTTAAATATGGTACTCACAAAAAAATCGCAGATGCGATGTACAGGCTTATCACAAGTGAAGAAAAAAGCGCAACCATCGGTCTTGAAGGTTGCTGGGGCTCAGGCAAATCTACAGTTGTCCAATTACTCGCTCAAAAATTAAAAGAGAACAATGATACACTTCTTTATTCTTTCGATGCGTGGGCACATGAAGGAGATCCTTTAAGGAGAATATTTCTGGAAGGATTGATAGATACTATTGCTGAAAGTCCTGATATTTTAAAGGATAAAAGTAATTGGGAAAAAGATAAGCATTTGTCAGGATCGAATAAAGATAATAAGTATTGGTTAGAATCGAAAAAAGAAAAAATTCAGGCAAGAAAAAAAACAACCCGTATACATACTAATCATCAAACAACCCGATATGCAAAATGGCTCACGATAGCTGCACTATTTGTGCCTGCTGGAGCTGCGTTCTTATCAAGAGTCAATTACGATCTTCTTTCATTTCCCAAAGGTACTCCTTTCTGGCTTTTTATATTTGGAATTTTATTTACTTTTGCCCCTCTTTCAGTTGTTGGACTCTGGGCATTGGGTTGCAAGTTTAAGTGGACAAAGTTGGTTGGTGAAAACCCGAACTTTTCTCTTGTTGCCTCAGAAGCAGATAGAAAAACTGTTCAGAATATTACTGAAGATAGTGAGAGAAGTTCAATTGAATTTGAAAACTACTTCAGAGAAATTGCCGAAGAAGTTTTTAAAAAAGGTTTTTTTGAACGTTTTATAATAGTAATAGATAACCTTGATCGAATTGAAAAAACAGACGCATTAAAAGTATGGTCTACACTTCAAACATTCTTCCAGTACAGAAGTTGTATTTCACAAAATAATGATTGGCGGAGAAAAATATGGTTTGTTGTCCCTTATGATCGATTCGGTTTATCTGAAATTTGGGGTATAAAAAAAGCAACTCTTAATGAAGAGCAAATAGCAGACAGCGAAAACTCAGTTGAAACGTCGCCTGTAGCACATTCGTTTTTGAATAAATGTTTTCAAGTAAGGTTTGAAGTCCCATCTCCAGTTATGTCTTCCTGGCAAGAATTTTTTGAAGATAATATGAATTCAGCACTTTCTGATTGGCCCGAAGAAGAACGACGCGTAATTTCTAATACTTATCAATCATGCAACAGCACACTGGAAAAAAGCCCCACTCCAAGGGAAATTCGAAATTTTATAAATCAAGTTGGTATTACTGGTTTGTCATGGGGTGGTAAAATGTCTGCAGAGGCAATTGCCCTGTATTGTCATCTAAGATATAAATATGGAGAATGTGAATTAAGGATAATGCTTTTAAAAGAGCACGGTATTCCGGATTCTATTTTTGTAAAAGGGGAAGTACAGACTTTAATAAAAGAATTATCAGGGTTATTATTTGGGGTTAATAAAGAAACTGGAATGGAACTGTTGCTAAACGAACCAATTAAATTAGCCCTTAAAAATGGAGATAGCGAAGAAATAAATCAACTTCAACAAAAATTTGGTTCTGCCTTCAAAATTGCCTGGAAAGCTGGTGAGAGCCAATTCAGGCCATCAAAAACATCTGTTTATCAGGAGCTACTTATTAATTATACAAAAGCAATAATTCCACTTGGTAAAATTTCAGTATTTGAACATGAATTTACTTATCTTGAGGAATACTGGATTAGCTCTACAACTGAAAGATGGGATCTTGATAATTTTGATTATGCAACTGTTTTCAATGAAATTCATGAATTATTCTCAGAGAATTTTCCTGAGTGGTTAAAAGAGCAATTTGAATTTCATATTAATATTTATATTGAACGATTCATAAGCAAACAAGGAAGTGTGACAGATAACGCATTCATTCAAATAACTAATCTAGAAAAATTATTACAAAAACTAAAGTTGTCATTGACGCCATATATCAATAATAAATTTACAGCGGATCATTGGACAAGATGGCTTGCAATTTCAAAAAGGCTTGATTTGTTACCTAAATCTATTTGGCCATCTGACGAAATCATAAAGAATATTGCCTTAGTTATTCAACCAAATGCAACTCCAATTCCTGCTACTGTTTGCGATTCTTTAATTCAAGCCTATCGATTGAGCCCGTCAAGAGACGTCTGGAAATATGTGAGCAATACTCTAAATTTATGGCTAGTGACCATACAAAGAGTTGGGGAGGATAATCTTTATGAACTTGCTCTTGAGTTTGCAACTAATAGCAATTCAGTTGTTAAAAATCCAATAATAAATGCCGTAAAACATCAAAACTTTTGGGAATCACTACATACGCAAAATCTTGATGGAACAAGAATATATGATATTACATCTTTAGCTTTACTTGCATTTAGCAAGAATTTGCAGGAATCGCCTCTCATAAAGCCATCTGTTAAAGATTTCTGGAAGCAGCACGAATTAACTGAAGAACACGAAATTGTATTCGATTTCCTTATGGAAAAAGGTCAACAGCAAATCCTCTGGGAATCTGCAATTGGACAAGACAACAAAGCAATAATTGAACTTATTTCAAAAAATTTAAATATTGATATAATTTGGGATGTTGATTTTGATACTCCTTTATTACTATTCAATCAAGGATTCTTTAATGTTGAGGAAATTGAAGAGCACCGAACAATAGCATCAGAGTACCTTGAAAGGTTTGATACAGGAGAACTACTTAAGATTGAAGATTATATGAGTTATGACTATGGTTTCTGGAATTTAGTTGAGACGGGGACCGGAAAAGGTACAGAATTTGGTAACTTAATCTGTAATAGACTCACTCGAAGTGATTGGGATGATTCTTTCAAAAAGAATAATTTCATTTTAAATATTGCAATAAGTGACAATATCGTTTTCAACAGACATTTATATTCGGAATCATTTGTAGATTTTGTTATAAAGCAATTGACTTTAAATTGCGATGCTGATGAATGGATATGGGACCGTTTTGAAGAAATCTTTGCTAAAGTTCTGGATCGAAAATTAAATTCAGAAAAAATTATTAAAGCATTTATTGAAAATAAAGATGATACGACTACCCTTAAAGCTTTTCAAGCAATTAAAAGTTTAGAATTCAGCAAGTTTGACGTTACTGTTGAAAATGATACTCTCGTGAAAATTTCTTCATGGATGGACAGTGAAGATGACGGTAAGCTTGATTGGGCAATGGAAAAATTTAATCTTGTTGCCCCAAAAGAAAATTTTCCAAGTGATGTTTTTAAGGCACGCCTTAAATCAATAATAAGTGATACTCAAAATAAATGCAATGAAATCGGCATAAGACTTTCTGAACATCTTGGAATTAAATTTGATACAAATAGCAACATTGAAACCCCAGACTGATTACAGGTTAAAATGCTAAAATTAATATATATCATCAGTGTTTTTGTAAATATGTTTGATCTCCAGATTTCTATTATTCCAACTTTTATCCCCCCTCACCAAGTTCAGGCGGTAACCTATTATGAATGAAGAACAACTTGAACAACTTTGTCTTGAATGGTTCTCGGAAACCGGGTGGGAATTTCTTCATGGTCCTGATATCGCCCATGATGGCAATACACCCATGCGAAAAAGCTACAGCGAGGTTCTTCTAAAGGGTGAACTGGAAGCTGCTTACAATCGCATAAATTCGCATCTTCCTTCCAGCTGTTTTGAGCAGGTTTGGGGTATTCTTACCAAACCTGAAAGTCTGGATATCATTGCAAACAACCGGGCTTTTCACAGACTCCTGATTAACGGTATCCCCGTGGTTTACAAAGAGGGAGACCGGCAGAAACACAATCATGCTTTCCTCATCGATTTTGAGAAAGTATATCAGAATAGATTTCAGGTTGTTAACCAGTTTACAGTCACCGGAGTAAAACACCCCCGCCGCCCTGATGTGGTGTGCTTTATCAACGGAATTCCCCTTGCAGTGCTTGAGTTAAAAAGCCCGAAGGATGAGAGCGTTGATATATGGGATGCTTTCAACCAGATTCAAACATACAAAGATGAAATCAGCGACCTGTTCATTTACAACGAAGCTGTAGTCATCAGTGATGGCTTTACTGCCCGGGTGGGTTCGTTGACGGCAAACCGGGAAAGATTCATGCCCTGGAGAACAATAAAACACGAAGACGACCGACCCCTTATGGACTGGCAACTGGAAACTGTTGTCCGTGGATTTTTCAAACCAGAGCTTTTCCTTGATTACATCCGGTATTTTATTCTTTTTGAAGTTGATGGGGAGAAGATTGTAAAGAAAATCGCCGGATATCACCAGTTCCATGCTGTCCGTGAAGCTGTGCGGGCAACCATAATTGCAGCACAGGAGCCGGCAGTTGGTGTCGCTGGTGAGAAACGCGCTACCTACGGCAATGAAGTTATTCCCGGCAGTAAGAAAGCTGGAGTTGTCTGGCACACCCAGGGTTCAGGAAAAAGCATTTCCATGTGCTGTTATGCGGGTAAACTCATTGCGCAACCGGAAATGAAAAACCCTACCCTTGTTATTGTCACGGACCGCAACGACCTTGACGGTCAACTATTTGCGACCTTCAGTAGTGCACAGGAACTCCTTAAACAGACTCCCGTGCAGGCAACTGATCGGGAAGTCCTCAGGCAAATGTTATCCGAGCGTGAAGCCGGAGGTATCATCTTTACCACGGTTCAAAAATTCGCTCTTCTGGAGGGAGAAACACAGCATCCTCTTCTTAATGGCCGTCACAATATTGTGGTAATCTCCGATGAAGCACACCGCAGTCAGTACGGACTTAAAGCGATTCTCACAAAAGATGGCATTTACAAATTCGGGTACGCGAAGCATATGCGGGATGCCCTTAAATATGCATCTTTCATTGGATTCACGGGTACTCCAGTCTCAATGGAAGATCGGGATACACGTTCGGTGTTTGGTGAATATGTCTCGATTTACGATATTCAGGATGCCGTGGAAGATGGCGCAACCGTCCCAATTTTTTACGAATCACGTCTGGCGAAACTGAATCTCAATCAAGCGGAGATTGAGGAGCTTTCGGAACAGGTTGAAGAGGTCGTCGAAGACGAAGAGGATATCAGCAGCCGCGAGCATACAAAGGGTGAATGGAGTCGACTTGAAAAACTTGTCGGTGCCATGCCCCGCATTAAAGAGGTCGCAGCAGATATTGTAACCCACTATGAAAAGCGCCTCGAATCAACCGTTGGCAAAGCAATGATTGTGGCCATGAGCCGTGATATCTGCGTCTATCTGTATAATGAAATTGTCGCGCTCCGGCCTGAATGGCACGATGAGGACCCTGAAAAAGGCGCCATAAAGATTGTAATGACGGGTTCCGCTTCTGACCGGGCTCTGCTGCAACCCCATATTTACAACAAGCAGACAAAAAAGCGGCTCGAAAAACGTTTTAAAGACGCACAAGACCCCATGAGAATGGTTATCGTGCGGGATATGTGGCTCACGGGTTTTGACGCTCCCTGCTGCAATACGATGTACGTTGATAAGCCCATGAAGGGCCATAACCTGATGCAGGCTATCGCGAGGGTTAACCGCGTATTTAAAGATAAAAGCGGCGGTCTCGTTGTTGACTACATCGGTATTGCAAATGAACTGAAAAGAGCCCTGAAAAACTACACTGATTCAAAAGGAAAAGGCGAACCTGCTCTCCGTGCAGAAGAAGCATTTGCTGTTCTTGCGGAAAAAATAGATGCTATTCGAGGAATGTTTGCAAAAACCACTCAGGGCGATGGGCTGGATATCAGCGAATTTGAATCAAAAGCACACAGGCTTCTTGTTCCAGCTGCCAACTATATTCTGGGTCTTAATGACGGTAAAAAACGATTTCTGGATCTTGTTCTTGCGGCATCAAAAGCCTTTTCCCTGTGCAGCACTCTTGATGAGGCAAGCGGTCTTAAAAAGGAAATAGCCTTTTATTCAGCGGTGAAAGCTGCCATTGTCAAGTACACCTCCGTAAACAAAAAACTTACAAGGGATGAAAGAGACTCTGTTTTAAAGCAGATTCTGGATAATTCGGTCATTGCAGAGGGTGTTGCTGATATTTTTGCTCTGTGCGGTCTTGAAAAACCGGACATCGGGCTCTTATCCGATGAGTTCCTTGAAGATGTTCGTCAGATGCCTTTCAAAAACCTTGCTATCGAGCTGCTTGAAAGACTCCTGAAAGATGATATCCGTTCAAAAACACGAACAAATGTAGTGCAGGAAAAGAAGTTCTCCGAAAGACTTCAGGAAACTCTGCGCAAATACAATAATCGTGCAATAGAAACGGCACAGGTAATTGAAGAACTTATTCAAATGGCAAAGGATTTCAAGGCTGAGATGGCTCGTGTATCTGAACTCGGACTCACCTCCGACGAAGTAGCGTTTTATGATGCTCTTGCTAACAATGAAAGTGCCGTAAGATTGCTCGGTGATGCTACCCTTAAAAAGATAGCCGTTGAAATAACTGAAAAACTTCGGCAATCCACTACTGTTGACTGGCAGGTGAGGGAAAGTGTTCGTGCACGCCTCAAGATTCTCGTTCGACGAACACTGCAGAAATGGAAATATCCACCCGATAAAGCAGCTGAAGCAATAGATCTGGTAATGAAACAAGCTGAAGTCCTGTCAAACACTTGGAGCGGGTAGGTTTTAGTAGTAATAGTTAATCTTTTTCACCAATAAGTGAGCACAGATATGGCTGAATGGAACAAAGAAGATAATCCTTATTACTTCAAACCTTTACCTGAGACATCGGAAGTACCGGATTTAGAATCGGCAAATATTTGTAATCAGGAAAAAGTTGCTCAAAATATATATAACCTGATTTCTGATCCAGAAAATAAACAGGGGCTGACAATCGGACTTGAAGGGCCATATGGCAGCGGTAAATCCACGATAATCTCTATTCTTCTTAAGTTAATAAGAGGAGAAAAAATTGAAAATGATTGTGAGGATAAAGATTCAGAGAGATCAGAGTCTGAAGAGGATAGTAATTCAAAAACTTCTGAAAATGATGAACAAGGAAAATCCAATCCGGCGAATGCAAAGGTTGAAACTGAAAACAAGACACCTGAGAATATTGGAGATCACTTAAAGAAAGTGGAAATTTATCCTTTCTACTTTGATGCCTGGGCTCATGAGGGGGATATATTAAGAAAAGTCTTCCTGCTGGAACTTATCCAACAGTTGAAACCCAATTCAGAAAATAAAAAAGAAAGCTTAGAAAAATTAGAGAAATTAGAGAAAGAGCTTAAAAAAAATAAAATCAAAACGGAAACAACAAACGGCCCGACCTTTTTAGGATATTTTTCTATTTTTTTAACTTTTATAGTTGCTCTCTCGGCTGGCGTTCTGAGTGGAACTGCTTCTTCTGTCGAACTTTTTGGAAGTGGCAATAAATGGAATCTTTTTAATTTTACACTGGGACTTTGTTTTTCTATTATTATTTGCTTTTTATTTTTATTTATTATTCTAAAAATATTATCTCCCCAAAATGCAAGTAGTCTTTTCAATTCTACGGAGAGGTCAAAAACTATTTCGAGAAATCCTGAAAAATGCTCTTATGATTTCCAGGAGATTTTTAAAGAAATCTATAACCTTTTCATAGGAGAAGAACAGGAAGCCAGACTTGTAATTATTATTGATAATATTGACAGAATCAGCCCCGAAAAGTTTTCCGAACTATGGGAAACTCTGCAGATTTTTTTCCAGAATAGAAATCCGACAGTAAATAACGCTGATTGTAAATTCGATCGCATATGGACAATAGTTCCCTATGATGAATCTGGTTTAGAAAAAAAATTCAACAGTGAAACAAAATTTGGAGAATTGAATACAAATATCAGGAATTTCCTGCTGAAAACATTCCAGTTAAGCTATGAAGTGCCCAAGCTTTTGATTTCAGACTGGATAAGTAATTGCAGAATGTTACTGAATGAGTCATTTAAAGGAGATTACTGGACATCAGAGCTTAAAAATGAAATTGTCTCGGCCATTGAATTTGTTTGGGAAGACAAAAAAAATCCACCTACTTTCCGTGACTTAAAGATATTTGTAAATAATATCGGTATTCTCCGCAATAACAGCCATGGTTGTGTGACATTAAGTGCAATTACTTATTACGTAATAAAAAAGCATATGGAGAAAATTAAATCGACTGAGATTATTAAAGGAATAGTTGAAAACAAAATTCCCAGCCAAAGCGAATCTTACTTCTTTGAAAATAGAGAAATGCGTGGAAGTCTCAGCGGAATTTTATATTCTACATGTCCAAAGAAAGGAGAGGAATTACTTTTAAATGAAAAATTTGAAGAAATTTTTAATAATGGGAACTTAGAAAATTTCAACAATTTAAAAGAATCTTTTCACATTGCCTTTCCGTCAAGATTTAAAGATTTTGTATCAAAAAAGGATTTTTCTAGACTGTCACATGTATTAATCCTCGCTCAAATCTGGAAAACGCATGATTTTTTTGACGAAAACACAAAAACTGTTTTATTTAATATTCTGGAATCTTCAATTGTTCGACTGCAAAATATTAATTGGGGCGATGTTGCAAACGGCTATGAAAATAAAAATATTGAAATTATTTTTGCTAATTTCCCACAGGTAAAAGAGATTTTCATTCAAAAAGTAGTTAAATCCTTCAGTGATTATACTCTTGTTCCGAAAAATGCACCGGAAAATGTTAAATTTCTAAATGAAATTACTAAATGTTCTGAAAAATACCACCAAATTTCTAAAAAAACATACAATTCACTATTAAATTTAATAATCAATAATAATATACACAGTTTACCTGAGAAAATTGCTCCAGAAAAATCAATTATAGATGACATTTCACAATCATGTCGAAAACCTATTGATCAAACAACCGGTAAACGTATTATTTATCAATTATTTAATATATCAAAAATTGTAAATGAGACTAATATTCCTTATGATTTAGAAGATATCAAGGCTGCTATTGTTACCGGAATCTCAAATTTTGAGTCTAACTTACTCTGGTATCTGAAATTTTCACTTATCTTAAGTAAACATGAGGACATAAATATTTTTAAATATGTTTTTGAAATTCCAGTTCTTTATAAACAGGGTGAGACAGCAATAAATGGAAATCAAGGTATTGAAATAAACATATGTCTGTTTTTCTTGAATTTACTTGATAAAAACAAATATTTGAACAAAAATAGCATTAATAATCCTATTGGTTTTACTGAAACTTCCCGGGCAATTTATGCTTTTTTCCAAGAACATAATCAAACTAATATAATTAGGACATACAATCTTTTACAAGAAATATTTATGGTTGAATATATATATCCACTTCTCAACTGTAAAGGTCCTTATATAGAAGGTCTTAAAAAAGTAATAGAATTGAACAGACCCGACCTGATAACTGTTGGAAAAAGTCCTGCTTAACACAAGGTATAAGCCGGGGACATTGAGGGTTTTCTGGGGGAAGTCGACTTCGGGAGGTAAGGTTAAACGCAGCGATTCGTAGAGATTCCGGGCTGACTGCATGGTGGCGGTGGTAGAGAATTACGGATTGATAGTTTGATTTGCCTGCGAGATTAATCAGTAGAGGCTTAATTTGAAACCTGTTATGTTATTGGGTTCCGCGTTCGTTGAACGCCCCTGGATAGCCCAGTGCTTCAACTCTGGGTAAGGTTGTGCCACCCAGCCCCTTTGAGCCACAAAAAGCGTCGCCTTTGGCGGGGCTTTTTGTGGCTCAATGTTTTATAATATCATTTATTTTTAAAAGCGGTTGGATTCAGCGAGGGTTGGGAGGAGATGCACGGCCCGGCCGTGTTCTAAATCCGGCCGGGCGCGCATTTCACGAGAAAGAAATACAATGAAAAAAGTAACAGCACTCTCATCCAGCGGAAACCATTTTCCGGGGACTTTTTATTATCGCCGTCGTTTCGCCCCGGTTGCATTTTTTTTTCGTTTTTTTTCGGGGGGAGGTCTTGGCCGCCATTTCATGGCTTCGTTTGGTTGTGCGGTTGTCCAGGGGTTCGGATGCTTTGCATCTCTCACCCCTGGCTATTGAAGATGGTGTCATTTCATGACGAGCGGGTTTCGGACCATAAGGCCCGCGACCCTTTTCTGATGTATGATCGATCCAGTGATCAATGTTTGTGAGAATTCAGTGGTCAATGTTCGTGAGAATCACTGATCAATGTTAATGGGAAGTGACACGAATGCGGAGGGCTGGTGGTTTCATGATGGATTGTGGTTGTGGGCAACATCAATGGCGCGGTTTGCATTTTGTATATTTTAAAAGCGGTTGGAATCAAAAATGGGAGGGGGTTGGGGTAGATTAATTGAAATTAGTCACGGATTCCGCGTTCGCCAGAACGCCTCTGGATTGCCCGGAGCTTCAGTTCCGGGATCGGCGATGCCTTCCCCATTGCGCCACAAAAAGTGCCGCCTTTGGCGGGGCTTTTTGTGGCGCAATATTTTGTAATATCATTTATTTTTAAAAGAGGTTGGAATTGGAAGTGGTGGGAGGAGATGCACAGGCCGGCCGGGGAGTTTCAATATCCGGCCGGGCGTGCATTCCACATGAAAAAACAACGCAATAATTTTCCAATCCGTCGGAAACCATTTTCCGGGGACTTTTTATTATCGCCGTCGTTTCCGCCCGGTTTCATTTTTTTTCGTTTTTTTGGGTGGAGAAGTTTTTGGGGCCTTCCTCCTGTTTCCTGCGCCGCCTTTGGCGGCGCAGGAAACAGGAGGAAGGGTCGCGTGGCGTTCCCGATCCCGGAGCTGAAGCTCCGGGCTATCCAAAGGCGTTCTGGGGAACGCGGAGGTCCGGGCGTTTCTTTGAGGGCGGTTGTTGTGTTTCCGGCGAATGCGGGAGTCCGGGCGTTTCAGGTGGATGGTGTGTCAGTTTTGGTCGTGGTCGGTTCAGTTTTGGTCGGAGTTCTTTCAGTTTTGGTCGCGGTCCTTTCAGTTTTGCTCGGAGGTGTTTCGGTTTTGGCGGATGTGCTTCAGTTCTGGGCGGAGGTGTTTCTGGTTTGGCGGAGGTGTTTCAGTTCTGGGCGGAGGTGTTTCTTGTTTGGCGGAGGTGTTTCAGTTCTGGGCGGAGGTGTTTCTGGTTTGGCGGAGGTGTTTCAGTTTTCCTCGCGGTTCTTTTGATTTTCCTCGCGGTTCTTTCAGTTTGCCTCGCGGTTCTTTCAGTTTGCCTCGCGGTTCTTTTGGTTTTCCTCGCGGCTCTTCTGAATTTCCTCGCGGTTCTTTTGATTTTCCTCGCGGTTCTTTCAGTTTGCCTCGCGGTTCTTTCAGTTTTCCTCGTGGTTCTTTTGATTTTCCTCGCGGTTCTTTTGATTTTCCTCGCGGTTCTTTTGATTTTCCTCGCGGTTCTTTTGATTTTCCTCGCGGTTCTTCTGATTTTCCTCGCGGTTCTTCTGATTTTCCTCGCGGCTCTTCTGAATTTCCTCGCGGTTCTTTCAGTTTGCCTCGCGGCTCTTTCAGTTTTCCTCGCGGTTCTTTCAGTTTTCCTCGCGGTTCTTTTGATTTTCCTCGCGGTTCTTCTGATTTGCCTCGCGGTTCTTTCGATTTTCCTCGCGGTTCTTTTGGTTTTATAAGGAGTGGGGAAATTTATCGCGAATCGAATTACAGGACACGGTCTATACAGTTGGAGTTACGGGACTTGATGGCTCATCTGGTGAAGCTGGATTTTCAGGATTATCTGAAAGTGGTGCGTTCCGTCGTTTCGGAACATTCAGATATTGAAAACGATAGTCAGAAACCAGTCTATCAATTGCACCAGCGCGTATTGCTTTTCGACCTGCTTCATAAATATCACCAATTTTTATATAGAGCTGGCCATCAAGATGGTCAATTTCGGCTGTGTCTGCCATGGTGTTTGTTTTACTCCTCGAAGTATCTTTGTAAATGGATTCAAGTTTTTCATTCAGAACTGGCGCCTCAGAAATGCGCTTCTCTACTTTGACACCAGCGGGAAAAGCTGCGATGTTTTCCTGAATGATGGTGCACATTGCCATAATGGAAGCCTGAAGATCAGAATCATTGTGAGGAAGCGCATCTGAAACTCTTGTGGATAATGAAGGATCTTTGCGTGTGAGAATCCCGAGAATTGATTCAATTTTATCAACCCATATCCATGCTTCATTAATAATGTTGTTTTTAGCTTTTACGGTGAGTTTCTTGTCGGAAACCCCTTTCGAACGTTTTTCCATCAGGATTGCGTGAGAGTCGCGGAGGGTTTTGAATTCCTGCATCATTTCTGAACCGTATCCGTATTCTTCAAGTGCAGCAAGGTCCTTTTCCCATTTTGCCAGCAGCTCCTGAACCTCACGTGCAATGTCTTCACTTGCGAAGCGTTTTCCGATTGTGATGAAGTTTTCCTGTGTAAGGGATTTTTTGAATTTCATTATGATTTTCCTTTCTATCGTCCACCGATAGATGTGGGCGTTTGCCCGTGTTAAAAAAGTTTTCCAGCAGGACCATTCCAGCCGGCGTTTTTGTTGTTTATGTTTTCTGCAGTTTGAGAAAAGAGTTGCAGAAAGACCCGCATTTTTTTCAAATATTTTTATAATCCAATAATTTTATTGATTATTTTTTGTGGAAAAAAGGTGTGAGGTGGGGCGTGGTGTTTCCGATCCCGGAGGGGAACGCTCCGGGCTATCCAAAGGAGTTCTTTCGAACACGGAGATCCGGTCTGGTGGTTTCTTTGTTGCGATGTGGTTTGAGTTGCATGCCGTTTGGACCTTACCCCGTCAATGGGTATTGGAGTCTGCAGGAGTGTGAGCCCATTTCAATGCGTGAATTGTTATTTTTTTTGATTCGGGCGTCAAATCAAAATTGCGAATTTTCTTTTTTCTTCTGTATATATTTAATTCCAATTATACCTAATACCAGTATCAATATTGCCTTGAGAATATCAAAAATCGCTCCCTGGAAATTCCTGCCTTTAGCTTCTGGTGCTTCCTCTGGAGGAGTGTTACTTTTCAGGATGCTATGAGCAAATTCGATTACTTCTTTTTTAAAGTCATTGGCTGATCCAAGTTTTGTTTTACACATAATTTCCAGGACTTTTCCTGAAGCATTTACTTTTACACTAAAAGAAACAATTTCAGTTTCAATATCAGGCGTTGAATAAATAAATATATCTTTCTCGTCCATAATTATTTTTAAATACTTCTTTTCTTCTTCATTTGCATTTTGAAGTAATTCTTGAAATAATTGTCTATTTAATTCAATAAATTCTTTAAATCTTCCCCGATTAACAATAAGACCTTCATATCCAGGAGAGTAAGTTACAAAACAGTACAACCCCTGAGTTTTTGTATTAGCTGCCAACCATAAATTCATAATTCTAAAAGGAGATGTAGCCTGTAACGCCATAAGAGTCTCTTTGTCGGCAACCTTCATATGAGGAGGATCTGGGATTTCGATTGTTTTACCCCCAATATTATGTGGCTTTGCGTAAACTGATAGTGGAATTAAAACACTGCAAATAATAAGGAAAAATCGCATTAATGCTCCTCCTGGACTTTTAAAAGTATGTCAGGGTGTATTTTTGAGCAATAAAAATGTTTGATTGTCCCAATTTTTTTAATAGCGGCTGGATGCAGGGAGGGATGGGAGGAGATGCACGGGCCGGCCGATGGTCACAACATCAGCCGGGGTGCATTTCTTCAAAAAAGTCTTAGTCCAATGACAAAACCTAACTCTCATCCGGCGGAAACCATTTTCCGGGGACTTTTTATTATCGCCGGGGTTTCGCAGCGGTTGCAATTTTTTTTCGTTTTTTTCTGGGGGGAGGGTTTGGGCAGCCATTTCATGGCTGGGGGCGTGAAGGCATTGGGTCCCAGGGGTTCGGATGCGTGTGCATCTTTCACCCCTGGCTATTGAAGATAAGGAAAGTTTTGGCTCTCAACATATTTTTTCTACGAAAAAATAGTCTGCCGCCGATGGAGCGTTTTTCTGCAAAAATCGCTCTTGATGGTGTCATTTCATGACGAGCGGGTTTCGGGTCATGAGACCCGCGACCCTTTTCTGATGTATGATCGATCCAGTGGTCGATGTTCGTGAGAATTGACATGGTGGATTCAGGTTGGGTTGCGGTCGTTTTTTGTTTAGGTTTTGAAAGCGTTTCGGGCCAACAGGCTCGCGGCACGTTTTGACAAGACAGTTATTTTATTTGGTCTTTTATTATTTTTACATAGCGGCGGACTGTTGATTCTGCTCCGGAGTATCCTTTTGTTACTAGATGTTTGAATATCTGACGAGCTGTATGACGTTTATTTGGTTCTTCAAATTGATCTGAATTTACAATTTCTTCAATAATTTCTTTATATCCGTCCAGAGCGCGCCAAGGCTGTGCTTTCCTCGTCTTGTAGAAATAACATGATTCTTTCAGGTACTTTTTTACCGTATTCCTGCTTATACCCAATTCTCTGGCAACCTCGGATCTACTTTGTTCCAGCACATTTACGCGGCGGCGAATTTCTTTCCATATCTCCTTAGAAATCATACTCAAACCCTCCCTGGGAGAAATATCATTTTTATTTTATTTTTTAATGGATTTACGTCAATCTGATATTTCTTGTCTTTAGTTATGTTTTGATTGGTGGTGGTTGCTGGTTTATGGTTTGCGATATTTTTTGAATTATCAAGGTCTACTATTATTTGAAATTAGTCAAGGATTCCGCATTTGTAGAACGCGGATTTTCTGTGGTTTAAGGTGCTTGTAGTGGTTTTGGTGAACGGCTTTTGGTGAATGCGGAGGTCTTGTGGCTTATTAGAAGGCGGAAGTTAGCGATTCGGTATTTCAAGTCTTGCCTCAGAGAAATTAATCATTCAGTTACCTCCCAGTGCCCCTCTTTTCTTCCTCCAACCCGACGTAAAAAACCATTTGCTTGAAGATTCTTGAGATGTCGCTCAATAGCTCTGGTTGAGATTTCCATTTCAATTGCTAATTCTGAGATGGTTAAATGACCGTTTTTCCTCAACAGACTGATGATCTTTTCCGAACTCTTTTCCGAACTCTTTTCCGAACTCTTTTCCGAACTCTTTTCCGAACTCTTTTCCGAACTCTTTTCGCGCTTTGTCGGAAGATCTGAAATTTCCCCCACTACTTTTGAAGCATCTTGCACGATTGGTAGGTATCCACTTTCGAAAGTGAAACATATTTCCATGAAATTTTCGCTAAATCGGAAAACATCTTTTGAGTAGGCACGAAGGATTTTAGCCATACCAGAACCCAATTGCTCCACAAGATCCAGATCTCTATATACTCGCATCAACTCTCGATTGCGGATCATGGAACGTCCGCCAAAAAAATCTTCTTGAGATAACCCCTGCACCAATCCCCCATATGAAACAATTGAAAGACGATCTACGTAAATTTCCACCACAGGGGTCATTTCCCGGGTGTAGTCATTATGAACTATTGCATTGATAAAAGCTTCACGAAGCGCCGATTTATCAATCATTTTTTTTTCAAACCTTCTTGGTGCTCCTGTGACTTTAGCAAATGTCCTGTTTTCTATTTCCAGTTTATCAAGAACGCGCTCAGTTGCCTTAATGAGAGAGCAGTAGCCATACTCCTCATTTTCAATAAGATCCACCTTGTCCGTCCCAGCAAACTTGGCCACTTTAATTGAAGCTGCGTTTTCATCCGCCAACAGATATGCCACATAATTCAATTCACCATTGGGTGTATAAAGATCCAGGTTTTCCAGAAAGGAATCATTAACAGTAAACCCCTTTTCGTCGTAATAGATTTTGAGTTGATGAAAGCTCAGGTTTTTGCGGGGTGACGAAATATTGCGCAGAGAATCACGGGCTCGAGTAGAATATAACCTATCAATCATTTCGGGGGTGAGTTGCTGCGTTCCTGTTCCGACACGGATATATGCTCCAACTGGTGACATCCCGTATTTCTTAAGGTAATACGGCTTTTCTAAACCACGGGTAACAATAACTTTAATGACTGGCTTTCCATCGATTTCCTCAGTTACCACATCAAAAAAGCCCAGCATGGTTGGCAGAATATTGTTTTTGATCCGGTCAATAATTGCCAGTTGGAGTTTGTCAGGATTTTCCACGCCAACCACCGTGCCATCATCTTCCACTCCAATGTAGATATCACCACCCTTAGCGGAGTTGAGAAAAGCTACGACTTCCCTTTCCAGCAACTTTTTATTATCGCTGGGGTTTTGCAGCGGTTTCATTTTTTTTTTCGTTTTTTTTTTCGGGGGGAGGGTTTGGGGGCCTTCCTCCTGTTTCCTGCGCCGCCTGCGGCGGCGCAGGAAACAGGAGGAAGGGGGGCGCAGGGTTCCCGATCCCGGAGCTGAAGCTCCGGGCTATCCAAAGGCGTTCTGGCGAACGCGGATTTCCGGGCGTTTCAGGTGGATGGTGTGCTTCTATTAAACGCGGAGGTCTGGTGTTTCGGGTGGATGGTGTGCTTCTATTAAACGCGGAGGTCTGGTGTTTCGGGGGGATGGTGTGCTTCTATTAAACGCGGAGGTCTGGCGTTTCAGGTGGATGGTGTGCTTCTATTAAACGCGGAGGTCTGGTGTTTCGGGTGGATGGTGCTTCTATTAAACGCGGAGGTCTGGTGTTTCGGGGGGATGGTGTGCTTCTATTAAACGCGGAGGTCTGGTGTTTCGGGGGGATGGTGTGCTTCTATTAAACGCGGAGGTCTGGTGTTTCGGGGGGATTTAAAGCAAAGATTGCTTGAATTTGTTGGATTCCGCGTTCGCCAGAACGCCTTTGGATAGCCCGGAGCTTCCCCCTCCGGGATCGGCGATGCCCCTTACCCCATTGCGCCACAAAAAGCGCCGCCTTTGGCGGGGCTTTTTGTGGCGCAATATTTTGTAATATCAATTATTTTTAAAAGCGGTTGGATTCACGGAGGGTTGGGAGGAGATGCACGGGCCGGCCGGGGAGTTTCAATATCCGGCCGGTGTGCATTTCAGGAGAAAGAAAGATAACAAAAAAGCAAAAGTACTCTCATCCGTCGGAAACCATTTTCCGGGGGACGTTTTTATTATCGCCGGGGTTTTGCAGCGGTTGCATTTTTTTTCGTTTTTTTTCTGGCGGAGGTTTTTGGGGGCCTTCCTCCTGTTTCGGGTGGATTTAAAGCAAAGATTGCTTGAATTTGTTGGATTCCGCGTTCGCCAGAACGCCTTTGGATAGCCCAGTGCTTCAGCTCTGGGTTAGGTGTGCCCCCCACCCCATTGCGCCACAAAAAG
>JAHJMN010000112.1 GCA_018821305.1 Myxococcota bacterium | reverse complement strand
GACTCGGTTTAAAGAAATGCTTCAGGAATGAGCCCCCTGGTTTCCTGTTCCTGCTACTGCTTACCTGTATCCCTGAAATTTTAAACAGGGACTCAGGCAGTCAGGCAATCAGGATCAGGCTCAGCTCATAAACATTCAATATCAAAGCATAATTACAAAGACCGGAAGCAAGTATTCACTCTTTAGATTTCGATCCTTTTACTCATGAAGCGGTCTAGAAGTGGATTGTGAAGCCGAATCCAAGGCGGACCCAGGATTCGGAAGCTCCGAAATGCCAGTCCTGAACGAGGGCCAGTTCGGTATCAAATGACATTCCAATGGGAGTATATACTGAATGCGGGAAAATAACGATGCGCAAACCAATTGCTTCTTCGGTGTATGAACCACTGTAACCCTCAGCTGCTACACCATTTTTCTTGAAATTGCGGGATTTTTTATCCCAGTCGTTATTCCAGTTGTTACTGGAACTCGATCCATCGTCATAATGCTCATCCGTAACTCCGGTAAAACCAAAACCAATTCGGAAAAACGGTTGCACTGCGCGATTTTTTTGATCTCCACGGAACCAGTAATACAGGCTTCCGCCAAAACTCCAGTTGGTTGAAACATAGTTATCATCGTCATTGTCCGTTCCGCCACCAATGCGTCCGTCAATGGAAAATGAAATACGTCGAGAAGGGTGAATTTGAAGGGCAAAATTTGCTCCAACATAAGTATCCGAAGGATGGAACCCCACAAAGATAAGCGTTTGAAAACCAAACCATGGATTGTATTCCCAGCGGCGTTTGGGTTTAAAGATAGCGTTGTAGCCAGTAGGGCGTTTGTAGTTCGGATCGCCATGTCCTTCAGGAACCTGATCCGCTGGTTCGGCAGCGGCTTTGGGAGGCGAGGATGGAACAGGCGCTGCGGGAACAGGTGCAACTGTATTATTTGAAACGGGAGGCGGTGTTACCTGTGGTGGAGGTGTTGGTGAAGGATCCGAAGCTGGTGTTTCCTCCGGCGGATCTGCCTCCTGAGCTGAAACCATGAATGATGCAGAAATTATAAGGGAAAAAATGGAAAAAAGAAGGATATTTTTCAAAGGTGCCTCCTGAAGTTGGTTCTGATTCTGCAAAATTAAAGGGTCATTTACTCATGAGTCGGTTAATGTGTTCCATAAAATGCCGCCCCATATCCACATCGGTTGCTTCCCGCAGCCGGGCAAGATCAAATTTGAATTCAGTTTTCTTATCGAATTTGAACAGGGATGTTTTCTCGACTTCCATCTGAATGAGAAGGTCGCTGCCAAGATACTCAATTTCGAGATTAATGTTTGAAACACCGAGTTCTTTACGGAGCTGTGCCGGTGGCTGGAACAGTCCTGTATAACGCTGTCCCATGCTCTGTGGTTCAAGATCAACAATGCGGTAATCGATTGTACCGAGTCCGTCGCGTACTTTTTCCATGTCAACATTTCGCATCATAATCGGTGAAGTAGCCTGAACATCAAAAGCCCAGTTAATATCCACATACCCGCGAAGCTCCCAGTTTACATCTCGACCAGAGACAGCGGTTCCCGTAGGCACGCGAAGGGAAAAACGCATGGGAAGTACATCTCCCTTGCGGGATTTCCATGGCCCCTGACGAACCAGTTGTCGATCCCATACGTGACCGTTTTTCGGTCCTTTTTTATGATATTCAACGAGTTCGATTGTAATGGATGCGATGGTTTCATTGTCCAGAGCGGTATACTCAAGGAAACCGTCGATGACGTTGTCATTGGAAAAAGTGTCCGATGGAAGGGCAATAAGCAGAACACCATTGGAGTTTGTACCCTGACGACGGTATTTGTAGTCCGCCAGTTCTGGAGCTTTCGCTCCGCCTACACCGAGTTTTTCATCAAGAGTAACAGGCTGTTGAGCAGGCTGCTGGTATTGATCCTGAGGCTGCTGATACTGCTGAGGTTGCTGATACTGCTGCTGGTATTGATCCTGATACTGCTGCTGGTATTGATCCTGATACTGAGGTTGTTGATACTGCTGCTGGTATTGATCCTGGTACTGGGGCTGCTGCTGACCCTGAGTTGCATAAAAGGGAGCATGAGTCTGCTGCATTCCCGAAGATGGATGATTTGACATCTGTGGAGCAGCGCCTCCAGTGAAAGCCTGCCTGCCGGCGATGTAGTTTCTGATGACATCCGGTTGATCCACAAGCATGGTTTTCTGGCCACCGGTGGACATGTCTTCAAGGAAAAGTTGAAGTTGCCCAAGGAAGATCTGCATGGAGGGATCAATGGGAACTGCGCCTTTGCGAACGGGAACACCATTAACCCAGGTGCCATTAGACGAACCGAGATCCTCGAGATAAAGATAACCGTAATCCATGTAAACTCTGGCATGCTGCCGGGATACGCTGATGTCTTCTGTTACGATCTGGCATGTGGCGGGATCTCTGCCGATAACTATCTGTGGAAGGTTTGCGCTGATTACCTGGCTTGAATTCCCCAGCCATATTTTCATATTTTTGCTCATTCAGTCTTCTCCATTGGTAAAAGTTTATCTTAAATTAATATCTATTTTGCCCCGGATATAAAACCCATTGCCCGGAAACTATATTTTTACCTATCGAGAGTAAATTATTTAATTGGAAATTTCGCAAGACTAAAAACCATGTCAGTTGTTTTTTTAACATTAGTTTTAAATTATATGTTTGATTATTATGATTTTATGATGAATTGAAGGTGGGCAATGTAGCAGGTCAGGACAAAATCTTTGGAAAAAAGATTACTCACTGGGAGCAACGGGTTTGAGATCGTTAGCTTTGATGTCGTTGGTTGTTGCATCAACGATACCTTTGCGCTGGAAGAGAGAATAGGAACCGTCGCAGTCGAGGTCGCCCTGAGCTTTTGCAGTAAATTCAGTACCTACGCCTCCATCATAACCATACTGATAGTAATGCTTGTTTTCCATGCGGAAGTTGAGATCTACCCAGGTCTGAGCACCCCATGCTGCAACGCCGTCATATTTTGCGCCACCCTGATTTGAGGGGTCGCATTTTGCCGGTTTACCGGAAACGCAGCAGGTGGTAGTAGGTGTGAAAGCGATAGTTGCAGGGAAAACCGGAGCAATGGCATCGCCGTTGCCGTCCACATGTACATTGGGGTTACGGAACCATGCTACAGAGCCGTCAAACATAGCTTTCATGGAGTTGGGGACCTCTGCGTTTTTAGATGTGGTGATGTAACGCAGGAAGGACGGGATTGCGATGGCTGCCAGAATACCGATGATTGCGACAACGATCATGAGTTCGATGAGAGTGAAACCTGACTGTTTTTTCATGGTGAGGATCCTTTCCGGGCAGTAATTGCCCATATTAAAAGTTAAAAAATTCAGTTTCCTTCGTTCTTTACTAAAGTCTTTTCAACATCCGAAGATGTAATGTAAACCGTGTTAACAGAAGCCTTCCCATCAAGATCACAGGAGGCTACGATATAAAACCAGGGCTTTTGCGGAACCTGATTACGGAAAATATTCTGTCCGTAAGAGCCCGACGGTGAAACACCACTTGAACCACCGAGGGTCACATATCCGCAGTACACGCGACTGTCTGGTGGTTGTACGCCGAGATCGATCCACTTGCTGCCTGATGCCGGAGCCCAGTTTTTCTTTTTGGGCTCTCCCGTGGCTAAAAGAGCTGGATAGAAATCGGTTTCACCGCTGCCTGTTGATAAAAACATTCCATACTCACTTTTATATGCAAGTTGGGATGATTTTATTGCTGCAAACATACCCGGAACTTCCGCGGACTTGGCCTTGGCGCTTTGCCGGGTAAACTGTGGAACTGCGATGGCTGCCAGTATACCAACGATAACCACCACAACCAGGAGCTCGATAATTGTGAAACCTTTATTATTCATCACTCACTCCTTGGGACCTTCTCTACGCAAGATGGGATCCAGAACTTAAAAAAGTAGAAGAAAAATTTAAATCGAAGTATTCATTGGAGATTTTAGCTTGCAGCGAATAATTATCAATAATAAAGTGACAATTTTTGTCACATGTCTTACCGAAAAATGTCACTGACCAAGCCCAAGCCTTTCCATCCGGTATCTCAAGGAGCGAAAGGTAATACCCAGTGTCTGAGCTGCCTGTGTTCGATTCCATCCGCAGCTTTCAAGAGCATCGAGGATGTACTTTTTTTCCACTTCACTGAGTTTTTCGTCCAGATTCGCAAAATCTTGAGGAAAATTTTCACCGGATCCCGGAGGACGGAGATCGTCTATATCGATGGAACCGTCAATATCAAGGACCAGGGACCGTTCAAGCATATTCTCCAGTTCCCGAACATTTCCCGGAAAATCATAGCCTGTGAGGAAATGCTCAGCTTGAGGTGTGAATGGCGGAACGGGAACGGCCATTTCACTGCAGAGTTTTCCCATCAGAAAGCGCGCAAGGAGAATGATGTCTTCCCGGCGTTCACGCAGGGGCGGAATTACGATATGAATAACATTTAATCGGTAGAAGAGATCTTCACGGAATGTCCCTTTGCCGACTTCATCGGTTAAATTGCGATTTGTGGATGCAATAATTCGCACATCAATGGGAACTTCGGAGTTGGAACCAACGGGTTTTACTTTACGCTCCTGAAGAGCTCTCAGAAGTTTTACCTGCAAAAGAACAGGCATTTCACCGATTTCGTCCAGAAGGAGAGTTCCACCACGAGCTGCCTGAAAAAGCCCAGCTTTATCTGTAACTGCCCCTGTAAATGAGCCTTTTACGTGACCGAATAGCTCGCTCTCAAGGAGTTCAGCGGGAATTGCGCCGCAGTTGACCGCTAAAAACGGGTTCGAAGAACGGCCAGAAAGCATGTGAAGGGACTTGGCTACAACTTCTTTTCCTGTTCCGCTTTCTCCTGTGATCAGGACGTTGGCTCTGGAAGGGGCACTCCGGCGAACGAGATCCATTACCCGTTCCATGGCGGTACTTTTTCCAATTATATTTCCCAGAACTGAGTCACCGTGGATTTCACGCTTAAGGGTTTCATTTTCCCGTCGTAGATTTATCTGATCCAGAGCCCGGCGGATCGCAAGTTCCATTTCCGCAACTTTGAATGGCTTTTGAATAAAGTCGAAAGCACCGCTCCGAACGGCGTCAATGGCTGTTTCGATGGTACCATGAGCGGTAATGAGAAGGACTTCTGTTTCCTTGAAGTATTCCTTAATTTTCCGGAGAAGTTCGAGGCCCGTCATGCCGGACATGCGCATATCGGATATAACTACATCAAAATGATGCTTTTCAAGGAGCTCAAGAGCCGCTTCACCTGAGGGGGCCGAATCGCAATGGAGCCCCATTCGACCCATGGCAATGGTCAGCATCTTCCGCATGGAAAGTTCATCGTCGACAATAAGGATGTTTCCTTGAGAAATATCGTCCATGGTTATGGTTTATAACATAAAAAATCCAGAGTGCCAAATTTCCACGATACTGCTGAATCACAGGGAGCAAGACCGCTTGCAGAATAAAAGGATCGAAATTGGGAAATTTAATTAAAAATTACATTTTTTTCAATTATTAATTGATATTGGATGGTTAGGCCCTGTTCCTGACCCTGTTTTCCTGTATCCTTGATTACCTGTTAAAAATATTCAGGGATACAGGTAAGCAGTAGCAGCAACAGGAAAATCAGGGGCTTTCTCCTGAAGCATTTCTTTAAAACGAGTCACAATCGTATTAATCCGCAAGCGGTCTATCTAATGAAGAAACGACGGGCAGGAATCATAAGACCGAGAAGAAGCAACCAAACGGGAAGCCGCGCTGGGGTATAACCGACAAACTGGCACATACATGATGGATCTGCCTTACTGTCTTTGCGCTGGTAATTTGAAACGTAGTAGCAAAGTGTAAGGCTGCTGCAGTCCGGATCATCGCAATCAGTACGTCCATCGCCATCGTCATCAGCATAATTCAGACAGTTTTCTCCAACAATATTCGGACAGTGGATGCTGGATTGACAATCGGCATCCTGACAATCAATAAAACCGTCTCCATCGTTATCGACACCATCGAGGCAGATTTCCTTAGCCGGGGCACAGTGAGCATGGGAGATACATTTAACATCATTGCAATCGGTATCACCGTTGTTATCGTCATCTATGCCATTATCGCAGGTTTCCACGAGGCTGTTGCACAGAGCGGTGTTAAAGCAGTCCGCGTCATCACAATCAGCTTTCATGTCTCCATCATCGTCAATATAGTTATCGCAGATTTCCACACGGGATGTACATTCGGGGCTGAAGAAACAATCGGCATCCTGACAATCGATGGCGCCGTCGGAATCGTCATCGAAACGGTTTGAGCAGTCTTCAAAGTCTCCACCCATGCAGCCTGCAGTATTTTCACAGTCGGAATCATCACAGTCGGTGTCACCGTCTTTATCGTCATCTATACCGTTATTGCAGCTTTCTGCTACGGGATTTGAACTTTCACAGGTAATCGTCAGTGTAAAAGAACCCGGATTTTCATATGTTTCAACGAATAGATAATGAGTGTTTGAATCTGTTGTGAAAGTAAGTTGCTCAGCAATTCCGGCATTATTTAGAGACCCGTCAACACATGAAGTTGGAGAACAGGACCCTTTTACCAGTAGTAAATCCAAATCGCTGGATCCCGAAGCCGGGCTCATCATTGCCGTGACTATTGTTCCCGTGGGCGCTGCAATCCGATAAACCCTCTCCGGGCCTGCTTCCGCGGCGCTATTTGTGCATGCGGATGGGTAAGTTGAATAACCTGTTCCGCCACCGACAGTTGTTGCGTTTACGGAATCACCACAGGAAATATCTGTTTTCATTGAGCAAGCGTCAACAATGCAGTCTTCACTGCTACTGCAGTCAGGATCATTGCAATCCACAAGGTTATCTCCATCGTCATCGACCCCGTTTCCACAGTCTTCGTACTGGGCCCCAGTGATTCCACCAATGAAGGTGGAAAACTTATCGACTTTCGTGCTGACACCAAAAAAATCACATTCTTCCTGAGAGTTGAGAAGAACGTAGGATGAAACCCCCGCTACATATTCCGTGCCGTTACGCACAACAAACGCTGGGCCACCACTGTCTCCGGAGCAGATTCCACCATCGGTGTCCATGCGGATTCCTAAAGTTCCTGGAGGCATCTGAGTGTATCCTACTCCACTGATATTGTAGTTGCAGACGGTACTGCCGTCACAGATAGCTACTGGAGGTCGTGAAATTGTAAGTTTTGTCCCGCTTGAACCAGTTTCTGTAACGCCGAACCCAACATATTGAAGAGGTGTGGAATTCACGTCAGAGTTGGTAATTGCGAGGGAAGGGGGTAGTGCTGGAATTGGGGTTATAGATGTAGGGGCTGCCTGAGACAAGGTCAGGACAGCAATATCATTTGTGACATTATCAGCGTTATATTGAGGATGGACTGTTACTACAGACACGTTTCGCGCGTCGTAGAAAGTGTTAACGCTGTTTCCGAAATAAACCTGAAGATTCTGAGGCGCAGCAGCGCAGTGACCGGCAGTAAGTACATGTCTTGAGGTTATAAGAGTACCGCTACAGGCACCGCCGTATCCGCCGCCGGCATCTATAGAGATATAGACTACGGCCTGATGAGCTGATGAAGTGTCAGGACTTCCATATAATATGTATCCATCAATATCGATAATACCGCCATTTCCTTCATTACAGGCACTGAAAAGGAAAGCGACAAGAATAAGCGGAAGAAATTTTTTCATCAAGCACCTCTCGCAAGCCGCAGATAGAATCTACGAACAAAATTAGTACATCAAAGTACAGTTTTTTAGCACTTAAACAAGGTGCGTGCCAGTAAAAGAATCAGAATTCGGAAAAATTTCGTAACTTTTTGCAAATATTATTAGTAACTTGTCTTTTTGATACCAGGGTAGGAGTGTACTCGATTACCTCTTAATACACCGCTTCGGCTGTAAGTGACAGATTTTCCATCACATTGGGGTTCCCATAGAGCCTTAGCTGAAAACGAATTCATTTTATCTGTGGAAGTATTTTCGAATTGATAACGGAACAGGTGAGGGTTATCCAGAAGAAATTTGAGATCCTTCCATGCGTCTGTTTCCCATAGTTCAGGATTATAAGAAAGATCATCTCTTCCACCGGGAGTACATTTTGCAGGTTTTCCGTTTCGACAACACCGGATGGAAGGAGTGAGCTCAGTAGAGGCTGGAAACCAGGGCAATTCCAATGATTTTTTATTTTTCAGCAGAGCTCTATCTGCATGTATTGTGGCGCCCTCGTATATTTTTTTAAGATTTTCAGGAACTTCAGAAATCCTGGCAGTGCTCCGCCAGTTTGATAAAATCATCCAGGTCAAAAAAATGCAGACTGCAATGATGATCGAAGAAATAATAATTGAGGCACTAGAAGGAGATGATTTTTCGTCCATGTCCGGGAAAATAACATTTCCTGTTTTTCACTTCAAGATTATCATTACAGGTTATTAGTTCGTGTCCGAAAATTCAATTTTTATCAAAATTGAATTACAGGACATTAACTAATTAAACTCCGGTTGTAAAAATTCAGCCATTCTGATAGACACTTAATGTCCTGTAGGCTTTAAACCGACGAAAGTATGAAAAACAGTATTTCAGGACACAAACTGTGTATTGAATGACTCTGGAAATTAAATGATATTAGCGCGTTTGTGGAATTTTCTTGAAAAAACATCTGATGCCTTCTACCGGCCATTTTTCGGCTTTCTGGAGGAGGTTGGCAATGTTTTTTCACTTTTTCTGGCAACATTTGCCTGGCTTTTCCGTCCCCCCTTCCGTTTTCGACTTTTTGTAGCTAATATGGATTTTATCGGGCTTGGAAGTATTGGTATTGTTGCTCTTGTAGCGTCTTTTACGGGTGCTGCTTTCTCATTGCAGACGGTCTATACATTTAAATTGTTTCAAGCTGAAGCTTTTATCGGGGTTACTGTGGCTCTTTCTCTTTCAAAAGAGCTGGCACCGGTACTTACAGCCCTGATGGTGACAGCCCGTGCTGGTAGTGCAATGGCAACAGAACTCGGTTCGATGAGGATTACCGAGCAGATTGATGCGATGTACACCATGGCCGTAAGCCCGATACAGTACCTTGTTGTGCCACGAATCATTGCCTCAATTATAATGGTTCCGTTTCTGACCATGGTTTTCAACCTCGTGGGTATCATGGGAGCTTCTTTTGTTGCGGTCACAATGATGGGCGTCGATGCCGGCCCCTTCTGGCACAATATTATGTGGTTCATTGATGCAAAAGACATACTGGAAGGTATAATTAAAGCAGTATTTTTTGGAGCCGCATTTTCCACAATTGCCTGTTATCAGGGGTTCTACGCTTCTGGTGGTGCCGCCGGAGTTGGTCGTGCTACTACACAAGCAGTAGTTCGCGGCAGTGTTACGATTCTGTTTCTGGATGTTATGCTTACCGACATTCTACTTCTCGTTTTCCGGAAAAGTATGTAGATTTTCCAAACCGCGATTAATGTACTGACCTATACCGATTCCTGAGTAAAAGGATCGAAATCTAAAAAGTTTATGTTTATATTTTACATTGATGTTGAATGTTTACGACCTGCAAATGATGCTGCTCCCTGCATGCCTGATTCCCAGTTAAAAAAATCAGGAAAACAGGATATCAGTGGCAGGAGCAGGAAAACAGGAAATCAGTAGCAGGAACACAGGAAATCAGGAGCAGGAAAACAGGAAATCAGTAGCAGGAACAGGAAAACAGTAGCAGGAACAGGAAAACAGTAGCAGGAAAACAGGAAAACAGTGGCAGGAGCAGGAAAACAGGAAACAGGAAATCAGTAGCAGGAACAGGAAAACAGTAGCAGGAACAGGAAATCAGGTAGGCAATTTCGCGTAGCGGAATGTTATAGCGGGGCTCATTCCTGAAGTATTTCTGTAAAACGAGTCACAATCGTATTACTGATGAAGCGTTTCAGTCGTCGCGGCGTGCTTCCAGTTCGATTTTCTTTGTTTCATAAAGTTCGCTTTGAAAAGACCAGCGGGCCATGAGATCCTCAAGTTTCTCTTTATTTTCACTGAACTCTTTGATTAACCCCGGATATTCAGGCTTTGCATACATTTCGGTATCAGCCAGTTGTTTTTCAAGTATCTCCTGCCTGACTTCAATTTCAGATATCCGTTTTTCAAGGCTTTCAATTTTTGATTTCACAGGTCCCAGTTCGCGAGTAAGGATTTCTCTGAACTTGGCTTCTTTGCGACGTTTATCAGTCTTAGAGTCTTTTTTCTTTTCTACTGAACCAATGCTTGCGGGTCGGGATTCAGACAGAGAATTACGATCTGACGGAAGAAACAGTCTGAGTTGATTACGATCCTTAAGATGTTCAATATACTCGGAAAAGTTTCCCTGAAAAACAATGAGCCTGTTGTCGTCGATTTCCCAAATTTCATTGGCGAGACGATCCAGAAATCCTCGATTGTGTGAAACGAAAAGAACAGTACCATCATACTCAAGTAGCGCATCTAAAAGAGCTTCCGAACTTTCAATATCAAGGTGGTTGGTGGGCTCGTCCATCATCAGGAAATTACCGGGATTGACGAGAAGTCTTGCCAACGCAACTCGGGCCTTTTCACCTCCGGAAAGAACTTTAACAAGTTTGTCGGCATCGTCTCCCCGGAACAAAAAGCACCCAAGGATATTTCTCACGGCGGTTTCGCCAAGGGAAGGTGCCCAGCGACGCACTTCATCCACAATGGACAATGCGGGATCCAGGGCTTGAGTCTGGTGCTGTGCATAATAACTTATCTTAACATTGCTACCAATGATGACACGTCCTTCATCCGGAGTAAGTTCCCCAGCTAAAATGCGCAACAGCGTGGTTTTCCCACTTCCGTTAACTCCCACAAGGCCAATGCGTCGTCCGCGCATAATGGTCTGGTTAACGTTGGAATAAAGAATATTGTCTCCGAACCCCTTGGCGATTGAGTCTAAAACAAGTGTTCGATCCCCGCTTCGATCGGACTTTGGAAAATGGAATAAAAAATGATCATCACTTTCAATTTCCTCAACATTTTCCAGCCTTTTTAGGATCTTTGCCTTGCTCTTTGCCTGACGGGCTTTGTTTGCCTGTGCTTTAAATCTTTCAATAAAATTCTCAAGTTGCTTTCTTTCCCGGTCCACATTTTTCCGGCGGTTTTCAATTATTTTTTCTTCTTCCTCTCGCAAAAGTCTGGATTGAGAGTAGTTACCACGATAAGCACGAAAACCTTCAGGCTCCAGCGCAAAAACTCTTGAAACGTGCCTGTCCAGGAAATCCCTGTCGTGGGAAATCAAAACCATTGTTTTGCGATAAGTTGCCAGAAACTGATCAAGCCAAACCAGAGAAGGAAGATCCAGATGGTTGGTGGGTTCGTCCATGAGAAGCAGGTCCGGTTTTGAAAACAAAAGTGAAGCCAGAAGAATTCTCATTTTCCAGCCCCCGCTGAACTCACTGACTTTTCGGGAGAGATCTGCAACGGAGAAACCAAGACCGCAAAGGATCATTTCTGCTTCATGCTGGGAGTATTGAGAATCTTTTGAGTGTAGTTCTTCATGTAGTGCGCCTAGTTGTGCAGCTATTGCTTCAAGAGCATCCGGGGCATCCTCGTTATGAAGTTCTTCTTCCAGGCGGACAATTTCCTCCTGAATATCATCCGCTTTGGTATTTGCGGACATTAAATAACTTATGATAGTGTCATCACTGGTAAAGTCCATCTCTTGAGGAAGATAACCGATACGTGCACCTTTCAGGAAGCTAACTTCACCACTGTCTGGCTTCAATTCTCCCCTTATAATGCGGAATAGAGTGGTTTTACCTCTTCCATTTGCGCCTATAAGGCCAATTTTATCTCCTGAAGAGATTTGAAGAGATAAATTCGTGAAAATTTCACGGCTGCCGAAGGAAAGATTAATATTAACAAGGTTAAGAAGCGACATGGAGAAGGGAAATAACACAGAAAAAAGTAATTTCAACAACAAAAAATGTGCATCTTGAACTTGCACAAAGTTGATCTTCGTGGAATGCTGTCTAAGCTGAAAAGGAGTGTGCGATGAAAAACATTTTTTTTACGATTTTATTTTCTCTGACAATTGTATTTCTCGGATCCTGTCAGGAACCACAAGTTGATTACAATACAATAACAACGGGCCGTCCGATTTTTTACGGAGATCCGGATACAACTCAGGCCCATCAGGCTGTGGCATTTTTATATGCCAATAACGGTGGCGCCTGCACTGGTACTCTCATTGCAAGGAGTTGGGTATTAACCGCAGCACATTGCGTTGAGGGTGCCAGTTATATGGATGTCTACTTTGGAAATAATACTCAGACATTTTACAGTGAGATTAGAAGTTCCCGGCTGATTCCTCATCCGAATTACTCCGGCTCCTCAAGCGCAATTTATAATGATATAGCTCTGGTGGAGCTTTCCAGCAATGCTCCATCGTCCATTGCAACGATTCCTATTCTTCCGCCGAATCTTGCTATTGGTGATGCTGACGAAAACAGTCTGATGCTTGAATTTGTAGGCTTCGGGCAGACAGAAACAGGCTCCAGTGGCGTTAAACTCACCGTTGATCACGTTATGGGAGAGCAGTGCAGTAGTTCAAACTACTGTAATATCAGTAGTTCTCCATATCAGATTCCACCGAACAGCATAAGTTACGGTCAAAATGGCGGCGGTCCATGCTCCGGTGATTCCGGAGGCCCGGCATTTATTACCAGAAGCGGGACCGAATACGTTGCTGGCGTAACAAGTTATGGTGATCAATACTGTACAAGTTATGGGGTAAGCACCAAAGTTGATGGTTATTATACCTGGATTACCGGCTACACCGGGGGAACTACCACTACAGAAATTTGTACCAACGGGATCGATGATGATGGAGATGGTCAGATAGACTGCAACGATTCCGATTGTGCCTCCAATCCAGCCTGCCAGACAACGGACACCGCATGTGATCACGTTATTACCGTTAGTTGTAATGATTCTGTCAATAGTACTACTGCCAGCGGTGCATATACTGCATTCAGTTCTTATAATTGTCTCAATGGATGGACCGAAGACGGCCCTGAAAGAATTTACGAACTGGATCTTAATACCGGTGCAGACGTAACTATCACGCTGTCATCAGGAAGTACAAATGACCTGGATTTACTTATTTTATCAGGAAGTTGTGGTACACAGACTTGTGAAGGCGGATCTGCAGAGCAGGCTGGAACAGACGAAGTCATACAGTTCAATTATGATGGTTCAAATACATTTTTTGCTGTCGTAGAAACATATGAAAATCCGGGGGCCTTTACTCTTTCTGTTGAGTGTACCGGTGGCACGGTTCAGGAAAACTGCACCAATGGAGTCGATGATGACGCTGATGGAGCTGTGGACTGCGCCGATTCCGAGTGCGCATCTCATTCGGCATGCCAGACATCCTCTGAAAATTGCACTAATGGCGTTGATGACGATGGTGATGGTCTGGTAGACTGTAATGATCCAAACTGCGCTTCTTCACCCGCATGCCAGGCGGCTTCCGAAAACTGTACAAATGGTGTTGATGACGACGGTGACGGTCTTATTGACTGCGCTGATGCGGATTGTGCTACCCTCAGTTCATGTACTGAACGTGTTGAAGATTGCGACAATGGAATCGATGATGATGGTGATGGTGCCATAGATTGTTTTGACGTTGATTGTTCCGGGCAACCGAATTGCGGGACTTTAACATCTGAAATCTGCAATAACGGAACTGATGATGATGCGGATGGCTTTGCCGACTGTGCTGATCCAGACTGTCGTACATTCTCCGGGTGTAACTCTAATCCAGAGATCTGTAACAATAACATTGACGATGATGGTGACGGTTTTGTTGATTGCAACGACAGTGACTGTTCATCTTTTGCCGGTTGTGGCTCCGGCGGTGAAATCTGTTATAACGGTGTAGATGACGACGGTGACGGCAAAACCGACTGTGGTGATCCTGATTGTCAGAGCTATTCCAAATGTTATGGAACAAACCCGGATGATTCCGATTCCGGATGCAGTTGCTCAAATGCAGGACACAACAAGCCTTTCAGTGCTCATTTCCTTCTTATTCTCATGTTCGCTGGGATTATTGCTGTCAGAAAATTCGCTTGATCGATCCTCAGTTTCTCATAAAGCGCCAGTATTCACTAATCAGTTAATATCCTGTAACTTATCCTGTAATGTGAAATTGTGTATCAGAAATTCAATTTTTATACAATGAATCATGTCTATAAAAATGTGTTTTTCAGAACACTACTATATACTCAACGCCTTGTGGTTGTTGTCATTCAATAAATGACGAGACATTTATTAATTCGGGAAAGTGGTCTTGACTTGAAGGCTGTGTTGTTATAGTTCATTCGTGATTTTTATGCCGCAAGAATTGGCTTAGTCGTATTTATTTTGAGGTTTTTATGAAGACTGTTCTTCAGAGAGTTCGTTTGGCCCGTGTTTCAGTAGATGGAAAAGTTGTCGGGGAGATTGGCAATGGTTTATGTGCGCTAGTTGCTGTTACACAGGGAGATAGTCTTGATGACGTTTTGATGACAGCTGAAAAGATTTCCCGATTAAGAATTTTTAATGATGACTCAGGAAAATTCAACTTATCCCTGATGGACACAGGTGGAGGAATTCTAGCAGTTTCAAATTTTACTATTGCGGGAGATACCCGTAAAGGAAGGCGACCTTCATTCAGCGCAGCGGCAAAGCCGGATGAAGCACTTGAGCTCTTTAATAGACTTATTTCAAGTCTTCGTGAGTTGGGATTAATCGTAGAAACTGGGGTTTTTGGAGCCCATATGGAAGTAGAAATGATAAATGATGGACCGGTAACGGTTGTTGTTGATACTACGCTTACAAGACGCAATAACGAGATTCAAAGAAAACCCGATTGTTCAAAGCCTGAACTTACAAAATTGCTCGGGGAATATCCTCAGGTGATATTTGATATGGCGATTGAAAATCCACCGGATTTTGATTCTCTTTCCCTTGACGAACGAAATCTATTGAAAAGTAGCGCTGAGAAGATAAACGGTGGTGAAGAGTTAAAATCTGTTCTGGATAGTGTTTTAATGTCTGAAAATCCGGCATCAGGTCTTTACTGGTTGCAAAAATGCGGGATTTTCTCTGCCGTTGTTCCTGAACTTGATGAAATGGTGTATCTTTCAAATGAAGATGATCGCCGCCATAAACATGTATGGGATCATACAGTTCAAGTCGTAAGTCAGACTCCGAAAAAACTGGAACTCCGTTGGGCGGCGCTTTTTCATGATATTGGGAAGGTTCCAACTCGCAAGTTTGAAGAAAACGGCAAGGTGACTTTTTATGGCCATGACAGTGTCGGGGCACGCATTTTTTCACGTATTTCCAAGAAACTCGGCCTCGAAACAGATTTCGCCAATAATGTCAGATACCTCATTCGAAATCATCTCAGACCAGGGCAGTACGGCCCCGACTGGACTGATAGCGCAGTAAGAAGATTTGATAAGGAATTAAGGTCGGATCTTTTATCTGATCTTCTCGAATTGGGCAGGGCGGATATCACTTCCAAGCGACCTGGAAAAAGAGAAGATGCCGTTGCTCAGATTAATGAACTGGAAAGGCGCATAATGGAAATCCGGGAACTTGATGCCATTGTTTCTCCACTTCCTGGAGGTCTGGGAAATGCAATAATGGAAGCTTATAACATTACTCCCGGGCCGATTTTAGGCGTTATCAGAAGAACCCTGGAGCAGGATGTTTCCTCCGGGCGGATTGATGGGCACCAGGATGCCTCCTATTATGTGGAAAAGCTTTTTGAACTTTATCCGGATTATCGTGAGCTCAGGAAATGATTGTCAATCCTGTAAAAGTAGGAAGTGTAAACCTGAATATTCCTGTTTTGCTTGCCCCCATGGCAGCAATCACAACTCCTGCTGTAAGGATTCTTGCGGAAGAGTGCGGAGCTGAAATGACATTTACGGAAATGATCAGTGCTGCAGCACTTTTCCGTGGTGTGAGAGCTGCTCGAAACCTTATCCGTCGATCTTCCCCGGGAAAGGTTTTTGCTGTTCAACTTTTTGGGAGTGATCCTCACGAGATGGGATATTCCGCCTGGTATCTTAAAAATCAGGGTGCTCAATACATTGATATCAACATGGGGTGTCCCATGAAAGATATTGTGTCGAATGGTTCCGGGGCGGCGTTAATGAAAACCCCTGAACTTGCTTCAGATATTGTTAAAGTGGTAATTGATTCTGTCAAGGATGAAGTCCCGGTAACAGTCAAAATAAGGGCAGGGTGGGATTTTGACTCGTTAAATGCGGTACCATTTGCTCAACTTATGGAAAAATCCGGAGCGAGGGCTATTACTGTTCATGGTCGGACACGCAATCAATTGTACACAGGGAAGAGTAATCCTCAGGTAATTCGTGATGTAAAGAACAGTGTTTCAATACCGGTTTTTGCAAACGGTGATATTAAAACGGCTGCGGATGCTATGGAATTGATTCGTTTTACAAAAGCTGATGGTGTGATGGTTGCACGAGGCAGTTTCGGAAATCCATGGATTTTCAGAGATATCAGGAAATCATTTGAAACCGGTCATTGTGTTGAAACTCCCGTAACTTCTGAAGAAAAACTCCAGATGATTCTGAGGCATTTAGAAATGATTGAAATATCTCAGGATGCGGATTCTCTAGCCCAGAGCAGAAAACAAATTGCCTGGTATTCTAAAAATCTCCATGATTCCAGTTCATTCCGGGAAATGGTTTTTTCAACCAGTGATATTCAATCCCTTAAAAAACTCGCATCGGAGCTTTTTTCTAAAAATGTAAATTGAAATTGCAACAACGCTCACGGAACTAAAAACCATAAAAATCTGCTACTTCGTACTCAGGAAATCGTTGGGAAACCATTTGAAAGTATGACTTTGGTGTAATAGAGCCTCTGTCGTGGGACGAGTTTATTGAAATTCCGTGAATAACAGGTTTTGTCAGTACGAAAAGCTTGTCCTTTGCCCTCTGGAGCATAGGCTTTGACAGAAAAATACTGGACGGTGCGGGTACGAGGATACGACTAACGCCGGAATTGAGTATTTCATTTAAATTTTTATTAGTAAGGGGCCTGTTTACAAATAAATTTTCCGATAGTTTTGTTTTGTCTTCTGGAATAAATTCAATTGATTCATCGGGATATGGAAGATTCAGAACAGTTAATCTTTCTTCGAGCCAGTTCAGCGATGATTCAGGAGAAGGGAATGAAGTGGGGGAGACTGCGATAATAATGCGACACTGCCCAAGAGATGTTACCGTCCACCTATCGAAACTTCCGTCCACTATGATCAGATTGCCGTATTTTTCAAGGGCCCGGATTTGTTCCCATGTGGCAGTGCCTGATGGACTACCGTATATTTCAATCTTTCCTCCTTCGAGAAGCCTGAATATTCCAAGACGACCATTTGAACTTACCGAAGACAATTCGAGAAGATTTACGCTCAGAGATCCAATGCCTGTTCTTGTAGAAATCGCAATATCGCCGGACTGAATTCGAACAGGAGGTTTGGGTTTTGAATAAACCGCATCGATTTCTTCTCCATCTCGACCGGTGGTAAGAATTGAAAAATTGTTAAGATCTTTTCGCCAAATCTCGGTCAGCGCATTGAGAGTGCTTGTTTTTCCACTGTTTTTAGTACTTCCAGCGATGAAAACCGGAAGATTTTTATCAGGTACTGAAATATGGCCAATCACAATAATACCTTATATATACTGAATAGATGATGATTCTGTTTCAGGTATTTTCCCTGCAACTGAGAATGCACATTGTTGTTGTTTTACAACAGAGAGAAGATAGACTATATTTCAACGAAGTGGAACCGGTGTTTGCAATAAACCGGTTTTATGCTTCAAAGGACAAGGTTCTACTTATAAATGAAGTTTTACAGCAGATTTTTACTGTTTGCATCACTACTGACATTCTTTTCGTGTACAAAGCCGAAAAAGTGTACTCAAATTAGTGAATTAAAGATAACTTCCGATATTTATAAAATTAGAACAGATTCTCAGTTAGTTGTTATTGCAGGTAAATCTCTCATTTCAATTAACGGGGCACGAGTCGGCAAGATAGAAAACGGGCGATTCACCGATCAGACGGACGAAGAAAGTTACAATCCCCTGATGGAAGCGTTGTACGATTTTTTCCGTCGCCGGGGAGATGAACCTTATGGCTCTATTGTAATTTATGTTTATGAGAAACATGCAAAATCTCTGGTGAAGTTGATTCAGAAAACCGCCATGAGAACCTATCTTGCCCCAGTTATTATGATTCCTGTCAATTTTGATGTTACTGACTGCAACTATGTACTTCCGAAAAATCAGTCTGAGTCCAAGAAAATCGTTAGAATTCCAGGGGCATTATTAATAAGACAGGAAAAAGATCGGATTCTTGTGGATGGAAGAGCAATCATAACCCTTGTGGAAGGGAAAATTCCCGTTGGGGAGTTTGATTCCGGGGGGTTAATTCTTGATAAACTTCTCAAAATAATTCAGGAAAAAAACACCGGAAAGATCACTCCAATTCTCCACATCACGTTCGATGCAAACATGATTGTTACAAGGCATATACTCCTGACAGCCGGTAAAGCTGGAATCTATAAAATTCGCACTTTCAGGGTTCTGCCATGAAACTGGTTGTACTTCTCTTAGTTATTCCATTTTATGTACTGTTTTCGGCCTGCCAGGATTTTAATGGAGGCAGTGTCGAAATCGCATGGGTAATCCGAGGTACGGATCATCATTCCTACGGATGCAACTCATCGGTTATGGCTCCATGGGAAATTTATTCAATCAGACTTACTATAGTTGGAACTGAAGACCCATATGAAGGCGTGGATATCTGCGAATCAGGCCTTGTGGATGACTGTGTTTATCGATGTAATACTGAAGGCGGTTCAACCCAGCGGGGAGTTACAACATTCAGCATTCCGGAAGGCGTTTGGCATATCGGTATTGTTGCTCTGGATCCCGATGGAACTGAAATTCCACATTATGTTCTTCAGGTGCCGGAACCAATTCGAACATATGTAAAACCAGGGGAATTAACATTTCTTGGTGTATGGCAGATCGTAATAAATCTTTAAAAAGATAAAACAACTGCAACTTTCTGGATTATCGGGGGATAACATCAGGAGTCTCTGGAAATCGATAATTCAGAGCAAAGGAGGTTAATATGAAAATAGGAGCTATCTCAGGAAATTACACTCATAAAAAATTGGATTCAGGATTGGAGAATTCACGAGTAATAAAAATGGATTCAATAAAACCATGGGGTCCAATGCACACAGTAGTTAATAAAGAAAATCTTCCCTCAAAAATTACTGAAATGACGAGTGAATTGTTAAAAAGTGAAAATGAAATCCTGAAGTACATGGAAAAGCTCAAATCCGGAACTGATTTTTCAATGAAGGAACTTTTTATAATGCAGGAGCTCATGTTCAGGAACATGAGACAATTGGAACTTATTACCAAGTTGATTCAATCTGCATCTTCCACTTTAAAAACATTGCAACAACAGGGAATTTGATTAAGATTGCACACGTTAGTATATCCGGGTATTTTTTCCTCTTGAGAAGAGGTTTATTAAAACCGGTGAAAGGATCACTAATGTACAGTGTGCTTCTGACTCAGGGTCAGTCCATGAATCTGATTGATATGATTCTTAAATCTCGTGGGCTGATTCTGCTTGATTTAATTATTCTCATTGGATTCAGCATACTTACCTGGTATGCAATTGTTTACAAAGGCATATATTACTACAAAGCCTTTAAGTCAAATAAAGCCTTTCTGGATGCATTCTGGAGTGGGGGAAGTCTCGAGCAGATCTACAAGGTCGCCGAGGAAAACCCACGAAGCCCAATTTCTCAGGTTTTCATAGCTGGTTATAAAGAGCTGGCTCGATTGAAGGCAACAACCAGAGAAAACGAATCCGGTTCCTCGGATCTTCAGAATCTTGAGAGATCCCTGAGAAAATCAGCTATGGTCGAAATAATGCGCCTTGAGGGCATGCTTCCAGTTATGGCCACTATTTCTGCAACTGCGCCTTTTCTGGGCTTGTTCGGAACAGTTTGGGGAATTATGGCGAGTTTCAGTGCCATAGGAATGTCCGGGAATACTACACTTGCAACAGTAGCTCCGGGTATAGTCGATGCTCTTATTACAACTGCCCTTGGTTTGATTGCTGCGATTCCTGCAACAATTGCTTACAACTATTTCCTTCGGAAAGTAAGGCTTCATGTGGCGGAAATGGAAACATTTGCAAATGATTTCCTGAATATAGCTCAAAGAAAGTTCTTCCAGTGAGGTCCCCATGAACCTTAATTATGATTCCGGAGCACGATCCATAGCTGAGATGAATCTCACGCCCCTCATCGATGTGATGATGGTTCTTATGATTATTTTCATGGTTACAAGTCCTGTGGAACCATCCGGCATTGATCTTAATCTGCCGGATACAAAGGGCGCTCCAATAGCAGATTCCAAAGATAAGCTTACTATCTTCATAAATAAAGAAGAAAAAGTTGTACTGACAAAGGGTGAAAATCAGCGGATTGAAACGAAAATAGAAAGTCTTGTAACCATCCTTAAAACTAATTTTCCTGGTATTAAGTCTGCCAATGTAAGGGCAGATAAGGATTTGAAATACCAAAAAGTTATGGAATTACTTGTGGAAGTAAGGAAATCAGGAATCACTGGAATTGGGCTTATGACATCCAATACCGGGAAAAAGGATCAAAAATGATTCTGGCTCCGACTTTTATTGAAAGAGAGCATCTTGTCAGCGTATTTGCGGCAGTGATTCTGCATATTCTTTTTGCAGTTGCTCTGGCTTTCGGGATTAAAAACAGTCCAGCCAAACCTCCCGGAGAAGAAAAACCTGTAGCTGTTCAACTAGTTATGGAAACTAACAGTGCCCCAGCTTTTACAGATCCTGATCCCGATGAGCAGGATGTAAAAGTAAATAAAAATTCGGTAAAAAAGAAAACTACAAAGAAGGTCGTAAAGAAATGGAGAAAAAAAGTTGTTGCGATGGGGCCACCGGATCCCGACTGCAGCCTTTTTGATGAATCTTCATGTTCACCATGTCTTGCAGAACCTTCAGTTTGTGCAAAATGTTGCTCCAAAACAACAAAGCCGGGTATTGCAGGTCCCGTTGCAATGGATGCATCAGTTACAACGGCTCCCTGTGCGAATCCTCCCTGCGCTAAAGTTGATCCATGTACTCCGGAAATACTTGCGGAAATGGCATCTTCCTTTTGTCCCAAGGTTCGCAGTGCCATTTATGGCCAACTTGGAAGAATTACTCTTGGAATCAGTTCGGATACTTTTCTCAGTGCAGGAATAAGTGTCCGTGTCGATTCAGCTGGCTCAGTGTCCCTGGCTGCTTTCATAAAATCCAGTAGTAATCAGGTTTTTGACAATGCCGTTAGAAGTGCAGTTTCTAAAACTCCCCGGGTGCTGCCCCCATCTCGCCTTTCATCATGTGTTGTATCCAGAGGCTGCGTTTTTCAGGTCACCGTTGGTGCCGCAAAAGTCAAGAAAAGTGACGCAGTTATTAAAATTGATATGAAAACTGAAGGAAAATCTCCAGAGGTAATGAAATGAAGTACTCAGGAATTATTTTGTTGTTATCCATGATTCTTATTCCCGCAAATGCTGGCGCCGTAAAGTGCCCGATACCTAATTGTCCTGCAGGACAACTGTGTTTCTGCCCACCGCCCCCCCCGCATTTTTTTGTACTTGAAGTCCGCGGTAATAATGTTGACAAAAAGATTGTTGAAAAGATTGAAACTTATCTGAAAAACAGCTTTGATCTCACCGCCATGTTCAAATTCAGGGATAAATTTGCACCAAGGGCCTTTAAAATTACTACGCCGGCAGATCAGATTTCCCGATGGTCCATGATTTCATTTAATGTTTCAAATACGAAAAATGGACTCTCATTTGGTGTGGAATATCATGAAAGATTCCCCATTCATTCAAGGAAAAAGACTCAGAAGTGGAAAACCAGCATGTCCACTGACTCAACAAAGGATAAAATACTCCATGCTGCTTTAGATACGCTGGGAAATCAGGCAATGGAGCAGATTCTGGGTAATAAGTTCGAAGCATTTGGTACTCGACTGGCATATGTGGAAACAATAAAAACCGGAACAAGTGTTATTCGAATGGCTCATGTAAACGGTAAAAATTATGGTAAATCCGGAAATGGTGGTCGTCTGCTATCATTTTCAAGATCTTTGAACAAAGGTCCAGTTTTCAGTCCTGATGGCCGTTTTCTCGTTTTCACAAGTCATATCAGGTACAACCCTGACTTATATATTGTTAAAACTGATGGTTCAAAGTCCCCGCATCGCATTTCCGCAAGAAATGGAATGAATCACGCTGCTTCCTTTAGTCCAGATGGGTCAAAACTGGCTCTCACCTTGGATTATCGGGGAAATGCGGACGTTTATACCCTTAATTCTGATTATTCTTCCACGAAGAAGTGGCGAATAAGTAAGAAACTTACAAAACATCACGACATTGATACTTCACCGGAGTATTCGCCGGATGGGAAACGTCTGGCCTTCGTTTCCGCCCGGGGTGGCAGTGCTCAAATTTTTACCTATGATTTTGCTTCCGGTCGCATTCGTAAACTATTTTCCACCAAGAGCAGGACCTTTACCCCCAGATGGTGCAAGTCTGGAAATCGCGAGTACATTGCATTTACGCAACTCGTGGGAGCCAAATCAGTAATTTACATATATGATGTAGTCGCTAAAAACGGCTGGCAGGCGACATCCAGTGCTGCTCCCAACGCTGAAAACCCTGCATGGAGTCCACACTGCAACCTCATAGCGTATGAATCAGAAGGTGCAAAGGGAAAAGCCGCTGGAATATGGATCAGCCCCGTCCGGGGAGGCCATTCAAGGGTTCTTTATACAGGGAAACTCGCCATGCCCGCGTGGGAAATGAAAAAAAATTGAATTTTTTTTAAAAATAAGGGTTGACAACTTTTAATTATGGCATAATGCTAGTTATCAAGGTTTTCATTAACTAACGTTTATTAAATTCAGGATTATCAACGGTAAATTCAGTTTTACCAATAATAAACCTTTGTAACCAGCCATTTTGGCAGCAGGAGAGAAAGTATGACCAAAACCGAACTCATCGACAAAATTACCAAATCACCACTCAATACGGGCATGACCAAGAAACAGGTTAGTGTTGTTGTTGATGCTCTCTTCGAAGAACTTGGAAATTTCTTCATCAAAACCAAAGCAACTAAAAAAGGCGATCCCAAACTCACTTATCCCGGATTTGGAACATTCAAAAAGAAAAAACGTAATGCGAAAAAAGGCCGTAATCCTCAGAACAAAGAAGTCATCAATATTCCGGCTCATTACACAGTTACATTTACACCCAGTTCAATCCTGAAGGGTAAAATGAACCCCCGGAAAAAATAATTCCAAATTTTTCTGATTATTTTCTGGCCTTCTTCCTGAAAGGGGAGAAGGCTTTTTTATTTGTTGGGGTTATGTAAAAATGATAAAACCACTGCCTGGGGAGAACGGGTAATGACCACAACTGCAATTGATCTATTCAAAAAAAGAGATTCTATCCGGTTGAGGGCAGGCATTTTTATATGTGCTTTTACGGTCTGGACATCCATTTTAAACCCGGCACAGATAAAAGCTGCGGATTATATTCCCTGGTTATTTATTCCCTGGCTTTTATTCGATATTGCTCTCTTTCAAGTTGTCCGTTTTGTTCTCTGGCCTGTTACAATTGCGGCACTCCTCCTTTTGAAAACTCCATTAACAATTTTTGCAGTAGTTTCTTTTATCATACCTGCCATTGCGTACTATTTTTTTGTTCTTGAGGAACAGACGGTTCCAGAGGTTTCGAGTTATCCATTTCAGAATGAACAAAAAAATACCTACCTTCCGGAGATTTTTATCTCGTTTGCAATTTTTGCAGTTCTTTTATCTCTTATCGGAAGTTCGAATCTTCGAGCCTTCAGATTGGTAAGCGGTTTTTTCATGCTTACAGGAGAATTTATCTGGTGGAGAAGGCTTCTCGTATATGGGCCAGGCGCCAATAAAACTGCAATTTTTATGATTGTCTTTATTGTTTTTATTTACCTCGTTTCATTATTCAGTATGTTTATTTATAGAATTCCTCCTCTCAGTTGGGGTAGTTTTGCCGCACTTATGTTCACAGTCTGGCTTTCTCCGGGTCTTCGCTTTCCCCGCGAAAATACTGCTTAACTTTATGTTTATACTGTAAATTTTGCGAGAAAATGATATTGTATAAAGCGCCCTTGTTTTTCAGATGATTGGTAACAAATACCAGAAATTGGAAAAAAAAATAACTTTGAACTATAGTTCATTTTCATGTTGAACTTTATCCCGCTATTTATTGTTTTTATTACATCTCAAGTAACTGATACTCCATTTATTCCTAACAATGAAACCCGCCAGAGACTTAAACCTCAAAGTCATGGGAGGATATGGGTACGAGGGAAACCTGTTAAGGAAGTAATCGTTGCCGATTCTGTAATATCCATTCAGATAATGGAAGAAATTGTTTTCCCTGATAAGAAGCCGGTTGTGAAGATAGAAAAAGCTACGGTTCCCGTTCCGTCAGAAATTTCCTGGATGAAAGGATATAAATCGCCTGATATTCCAGTTAAATTTGATCAAGCTGTAATTCAATATCTCAATTATTTCAGGAATACCAGGGGTGGTCGAGCTACAATAAAAAACTGGATTGAACAGAGTTATCGATATCGTCAAATGATTCTTTCCGAGTTAAAGAAGAACTCTCTTCCAAGTGCAATTCTTTATATCGCAATGATTGAAAGTGGTTTTGAGATCAAGACAAAAAGCTATGCCGGTGCTGCCGGTTTGTGGCAGTTCATGAAAAGTGGAGCTGACATCTATGGACTTAGAGTTAATCGTTGGATTGATCAGCGTTATTCACCTGAATTGTCCACCATAGCCGTCATGGATTATTTTCGCGATTTATATTTTCGATTTGGAAACTGGCATACAGCATTGGCAGCTTATAACTGCGGCTATGGCAGGATGCTTCAAACAATGAGGCGCTACAGTACGGATAACTACTGGAAAATGCTAACTTATGAGAATGCCTTGCCGCGTGAAACCAGACTCTACATTCCAAAATTGATCGCCGTCGCTCTTGCGGATTTAAACCGCGAAAAATTTAATCTTGGAAAAATAAATCCCGCCCCTGCGTATAATTTTTCTGAAGTCAGTGTGCCGGGAGGTATCAGTTTTTCAAGAATTAGTTCAATAACGGGGGTCCCACTCAAAGAGATTACTGAACTTAATAAGGATTTTCTCAAGAATTACACACCTCCCGGGGAAAAACTTGTTTATGTCCGGGTTCCAATGAAAAATGGCAAGACAGCTCAGGCTGCATTGAGAAAATATCGTGGCTTTACTCCGGTTCGCACATACACTGTAGAATTTGGTGATGATCTTAAGTACATATCTCAATCATATGGAGTATCAGCAACGTCAATTAAAAAACTTAATGAGCTTGGTTTAAACGAAAAACTTCGACCGGGAACAGTTCTTCTTTTACCGGCAAGTGCTCTTGCTCAGAAGAAAAAAGTGGATTTGCCGGAAGATATAATAGTCAATGTTCCAAGGGAAATTCTTGTTCCACGAGGGTTTAAACGATATTTTTACAAAACAACAGACGGGGATACCCTTAAGGTCGTAAGTAAAAATATAGGGGTTTCCATTGAAAAATTGCTTTCATGGAATTATTATGAAGAAGACTCTCAACTGGTAAATGGTCTTTATATTCAAGTATTTCTGAATGAAAAAGCAAAAATCCATCCTAAACTGATTTCTGAATCAAGTATTAAACTTACTTATATTGATTCAACTGAATTTCATGATCACTATCTTAATAAATACAAGAAAGTACGGGTGGTTTATCGTATTCGGCGAGGAGATACACTTAAATCAATTGCGAAAAAATTTAAGACTAATGTACGTCACCTGCGGACTGTAAACCACAGTAATCTCAAGGAAATAAAACCCGGACAAGACCTTATAGTATATACGCCACCTCATTATTCAAAATATTATAAGAGCAAACAGCTCAAAAACCCAGTTAATCGTAATGAACGTGGTAAGGAAGCAACAAAAACTGATAAAGTAAATAAAGTGCCAGACAATAGAAAAAGGGCATCAAGTCCACCTCCAGAGAAAAAATCATCTTTGAAAAAGAAAATTATTAAAAGGAAAACAGCCGTAGTGGCGATAAAAGTAAAACCAAACCATGTTTCCAGCAGAAAGCCTGAGAAATCGCAGGAGTGGAACTCAGTCTTCACATCTACTCATGGGAAAACATGGGAAGGAACCGAAAATAAGGATTAAAAATGGACGAGCATTTTCCAGCGGGAATAGATGAAGCGGGCAGAGGATGCCTGATAGGTCCAATGTTTATGGTTTGTCTTGTTGTTAAAAATCACAGTGTTTTTAATAAAATAAAATTAGCAGATTCCAAGAAGTACGGGTCATCAGAGAAAGCAAGGAAGCAGCGGGCTTCTGTTTTTGCACAACTTGCAAATTGCTGCAGTATTTTTTCTGTAGAAGTTCCAGCAAGGATCATCGACCGGGAGGTTTTACAAGGGGAAGGACTTAATGCCCTTGAACGTAAGTGTGCATCACATCTTCTTTCTACTGGCTCATCAGGCGTTCGTACCATTGCCGATGGGGTTTCTATTTTTCGTCCTCTAACAGAGCTTTATGCTAATTTGGCCGTAGAAAATAAGGCGGATCAGACTCATCGTGCAGTAATGGCTGCATCCGTTTGTGCAAAACATTTTCGTGATCAGTGGGTTGATACATATTTCAGGCAAATGGAAACTGTTGTAGGTTATCATGCTGACGGTGGTGGGTATGTTAATAAAAAGACTTTGCAATTTATTGAAGATTATCAAAAGATTATGGAAGCAAAACCACCTCATATTAGAGATAGTTGGAAACTGAAAGCATGACTTTTATAATTTGTATCGGGTGATAGGTAATAAGGGATTACCATCCATTATCTGTGAAGTTTGTTTTCCTGAGATGATTGAATTCCAATTGTTTTCACACCGGATTTTCCAGGGAGGGCGTAGGCATACAGTCGCTTGTGGTTTCGGATTCCCAGGTAAACTATGGGAGATGAGGTAGTCGGCTCGTGGTTGACAAAGTATCCGTCTTTCATCCTTTGCTCATAGGCCGCCCTGTAAAGGACATAATCATCGTAACTTATCCCTGTGCGGTTTTCCAGCATGGAAGACAGGCCTGTCGAGCCAGACCAGCGACTGATTTCATTACCGATGGTACCTGATATAAACTCTGATGAACTTCCACTGCCATAGGAAAACATGCCAATAAGATTTCCTGTCTTGAGGGGAGCAAATTCCACAAGGGAAGTAATGGCAGCAAATATTGAACTTGTATACAGATTGCCCATTTCTTCTGCTGCTTTGAGGGAAGGAAGCACTTTTAATTTGAAACTTTCTTCCTCAGAAATGCCGATGGATTTCATTCCACCTTCCAGCTTATAAATGAGGTTGTGTGCTTTCCATGCCATTTTAGGAAACGGTGTATGGAAAAGAAGATAGTCATAATCTGACATTCGATAGCCCGTCATCTCCCGGTACATTCCCCAGGTTTTGCGAAGGGCCTCAAGATAGCACTCCAATGAATAATGCCCGTTGACAATGGCGCTATTGCGATATGATGGTCGCCAGAAATCCATGGTTTCACGGGTGTAAACTGCCTCGTTGGTAACGTCCAGGTTGAGAATGCCGGGATCAGGGCCCACAAGCATTGCGCAGGCTCCTGCTCCTTGTGTCGGTTCAGCGGGAGAGCCCAAATCGTAGTAGGCAACATCAGTCGTTATTACAAGCGCCAGACGCCCTTTGGAAGCGGGACTCATTGTCCAGGCCATTGCTGTTCGGAGGGCTGCAGTTCCAGCATAACATGCGTTTTTTATATCAAAACAACGGCAGTTATCTTCAAGTCCGAGCATCTCATGAAGGTATACTGCAATGGGTTTGCTTTCATCGACTGCGCTTTCAGTACCAACAACAAGATATCCAATACGATCAGGAGATATTTGATTGTTTTCGAGGAGATCCCTTCCGGCCATGGCAGCCATTGTCACGGGATCTTCGATGGGGCTGAGAACAGACATTTTCCTGCAGCCAAGCCCAACGGTGAATTTTTCCTCTTCTACTCCCCTTATAGCAGCGAGTTCTTCGAGCTGAAAGTAGTGTTCAGGCACAAAAATAGAAATAGCAGAAATTCCAGAAGTATATTGATTATATTTATCTTTTAGCGTCATACTCAGCGATCCTTTCGTCACTGAAACTGATGCATTGTGGCAGAAAAAAAAAAGGATTCAAGAACGAAATCGCCGATATGCTCGAGTTTTAAACTTTATTCTGATTTCAGAGTAATGCTATAGTGACTTATTTTTAAGAAATTCTTCAGGAAAACCCCCCTCTAGACCGCTTGCGGAGTAATACGATTGTGACTTGGTTTAAAGAAATGCTTCAGGAATGAGCCCCCTGTTTTCCCCTTGCATTTTTGCAAAGCAAAAATTGCCTCCCTGTTCCTGCTACTGATTTCCTGTTTCCCTGAAATTTTTTAACAGGGACTCAGGTAGTCAGATAAACAGGG
>JAHJMN010000111.1 GCA_018821305.1 Myxococcota bacterium | reverse complement strand
GGGTTTGAATTGTCGTTTGGTCCCTTCCCCTGTTTTATGCGCCGCCAAAGGCGGCGCATAAAACAGGGGAAGGGGGCGCGTTGCGTTGCGATCCCGGAGCTGAAGCTCCGGGCTAACTAAAGGCGTTCTGGCGAACGCGGAATTTCCGACGTTTGGTAATCACATCAGCATGAATGACATCTCCCCCTGAATCCTCATGCGATGTTGAACGAACGGATCATAAACGTGAATGACATCGATCCCTGAATCCTCATGCGATGTTGAATGAACGGATCATAAAACAAGGAATTACGCGATTCGGAATTCGATCATTAACTAAATAGTTCGTGTCCTGTAATTCGCTTCGCGAAGAAATTTATTAAAATTTCTAACAGGCCACTATTAATATTATCAACACCTTGCGGTTACTGTCCTGAGAAAAAATTCGGTGAAAAATTTGATTTCTTCTATTTCAGGACAGTAACTAAATAAAGGGAGAAAGGATGCGGTGGCCGGGGTAACGGGCGCTGGAGCCGAGCATTTCTTCAATGCGGATGAGCTGGTTGTATTTTGCAATACGATCGGAGCGGGATGCGCTGCCGGTTTTGATCTGACCTGTGCCAAGGGCTACAACGAAATCAGCTATGAATGAATCTTCCGTTTCACCGGAGCGGTGAGAAACGATTGAACTGTATCCATGAGCTGAAGCTAAAGCGATTGTGTCAACGGTTTCTGTTACGGTGCCGATCTGGTTGAGTTTGATCAGAATGGAATTTGCTGTCTTCAGGGAAATACCTTCCGCAAGGCGTTTTGTGTTTGTAACGAAGAGATCGTCACCAACGATCTGGATGCGGTGGCCGAGTTTATCCGTGAGTTTCTTCCAACCGTCCCAGTCGTCTTCTGCCATGGGGTCTTCAAGGCTGAAAATCATGGGATACTTGTTGATCATATCTTCCCAGAAATCAACCATGGCATCACTGGAGAGAATCTCACCACTGGACTTCCAGAATTTGTAACCCTGTTTGCCATCTTTTTCTGCGTGACTCCAGAGTTCGGAAGCAGCGGCATCAATGGCGAGAACTATCTGTGGATTTGAATTAAGAGGTCCGGTTTTGTATCCGGCTTTGTTGATTGCTTCTAAAATGAGATCCAGAGCTTCCGCGGTACCTTTGAGGGAAGGAGCATAACCACCTTCGTCGCCGACGCCGGTGTTGTAACCTTTTGCTTTGAGAACTGCTTTCAGGTTGTGGAAGATCTCGGCTACCCAGCGGATGCCTTCGGTGAAACTGCCGGCGCCCACGGGCATAACCATGAATTCCTGAATGTCTACAGTTCCGTCGGCATGAGCACCACCGTTTAAGATGTTAGCCATGGGAACGGGAAGAGTACGGGCTCCGATACCGCCGATGTATTGATAAAGAGGAATTCCGAGGTAATTAGCAGCGGCACGGGCGGATGCCATAGAGACACCGAGGATTGCATTAGCACCAAGACGACTTTTGTTCTCAGTACCGTCTGCAGCGATGAGTTCGGCATCAACTGCAGCCTGATCGAGGACGTCCATGTCCTGAACAGCTTCAAAAAGTTGTTTCTGAACATGATCTACTGCCTTTTGAACGCCCTTGCCGAGATATCTTTCGGGATCCTTGTCGCGAAGTTCGCAGGCTTCATGAATACCAGTGCTTGCTCCTGAGGGAACTGCTGCCCTGCCGGATACACCACAGGTAAGATGAACATCCACTTCAACGGTGGGGTTGCCGCGGGAATCGAGAATCTCACGAGCCTGAATAGATTCAATAGCTGAATCTTTGTATGTTGCACTGTCAAAGAACTTGTTTGTCATTAAAAAACCTCCCGGGTACTTGACCCTGATAAAAATAACGAGTGTGATAACTGTTGCACAGGAGGAAAGATTCCTCATGCCCTCCAGATTTTCTGAACCGGCATAACCGATGGGTAGATAATTTACACTATCTGATTTTTAAGTAAAGAAGAGATCCCAACTCTCAGGGGAGGATTTTAAATTGTTTATATATTGCGAACGAAAAAAAACCGAACGTTCAAAGTATTTAGACGAGAAGATCAAACTAACGATTGATAGTCAGATTTGTAAAGACCGGGTATGGATACGGTGCTGTAAAGTGCTCATAATCAGGCCCGAGGGAAGATATGCAACTTTTTGAAGTTACAGGATATGGATATTTGTTGACATTGAATGCATTTGCAAATTATATTGTCGCCGGTGTTACTGTTTTTACTCTGTCAACTTTGAAAGGTTATCATCAATGATGAAGAAACTGATCTTTGTCCCCATCTTCCTGATTTCATTCAACATTGCCTGCAGTACTGATGAGACTGATCCAAAATTATGGGTCAAGAAGTTTGATAGTACGAAAAAGGAACGCAAGGAAGCTCTTGAAAAACTTGAGTTTATTTACGAAGTAGATACAACGCTTGACGAAACATGCAGTGAAATCATGGCTAAAGGCGCTTGGGACAAACGGAAAAGAGATATCGTCCGTCAGACCCAGGTTGGTAAAGAACGCGACGACATGATGGCGTCAGAAGAGAAAAACTTCAACAAATATAAGAAGTTCTGCACAAAACATGGTGACAGACTCAAAAAGAAGATCCCTTACTTCCGCGAGACTGTTATTCCCGCACTTTTGAATGCGCTTAAATCACACGATGACTGGGAAAAAGACGCTATCCTTAAGTTGCTCATCAACTTCCAGGATCTCAATAAACCTGTTAACTACAAAGATATCCAGGAAGTTTTCATTAAGATTATTAATGATTTCGGTGATCTTAAATATCTCACAGCAAAAGAGAAAGTAGATGCCAGAACCGTTGTTGCGATTAAAGGTCTTACAGATCTCAACAAAGTCAGTCCGCATCCTCAGACCTTTGAAGTTATGAAGTCCCTTATCAAAAAAATCTGGAAAAACCCCGAACAGTACGATTCAATTTCCCAGATTCGTCTTGCCCTTGTTAAAAACATCCTGAATCTTCGCGGTCAGGGCAAAAACATTAATACATCATTTAATAAAGACGCTGCTCAGATTCTTGTTGATCTCATCCGTCGCGGCAAGCATGACACCGCTGACGAAGCTTATTTCTGCGGTGGCAAACACTGTAAACAGAACTTCCTCATCAACAAAGAATCTGCGGGATACCTCGGCGAACTTGGAATCGCAAACAAGGACGTAAACTTTACTCTGGTTTCCTGTCTTTACAGTGTTGAAATCGGTCTCGGTTCAAGACGTAAATCTTTCCGTGAATGCAAAGTTGCTCTTTCTAAACTTTATAAGAAATCCATGAAGGGTACACCCATTGACCCCGTGGGTATTTTAGCACTTTTAGCGGAAGGTGATCCCGCCCGCTATCCTCTCGCTTACGATGAAAAAAAGGATAAATGGTTCGTTTCCAAGGATTCCTCCGGTGATTTCGTTGTCTATGGTGACAACAAAGTACAAAGTGAACCCAGATCCAAAACCATTAAATCCTGTATGGCTAATTACGACAAATTCAGAAGCAGTGACTACTTCAAATTCGTAAATGAACGCATTTTCCGTAAGAAAATGAAGGCTCTGGGCAAAGCATTCAATCAGGGCAAATTTGATGAAGAATTTGAGAAAATCAAATCTGAACATAAAAAACGCACTTCATCATACGGTGAAGGTGCCTGCGGTATTTTCGCTCTCAATCAGAAGGGTGGATGGGATAAAAAAGACAGTGCTGTTGTGGAAAGAACTGCTATCGAAGCTCTCATCGGAATGGGCGCGGAGAAAGAAATTCAGCACGTCCTCCTCGATACCTATTCAAGTTACGTTCTGGAAGCCTACTGGGATTTCACAGCAAAGAATTCAAAAGAAGCTGCATTTGTCCGTTGTAAAAAGGAAAAAATGCTTCCGGAATTCATTAAGACCCATTGCGTTCCCCAATACGATAGCCGCATAAGCGGTATTAAATCCCAGTGGAACAAACTTGCGGATTATAACTGGCTTATCGACTCCTCCAAAGAAGCTATGTACGGAGCCGGCTGGCTTACGACTTCAATGGCAACTGATGTGTCAAAACAGGTTCGAGATGAACTCGTTCATAGACTTCGCTGGCTCAAGGATCAGCGTTCTACGGTTTTTGCCGCTAAATCCCTTGCAATGCTTCCCTATGACGAAAAAGTCTTCAAAGCTATGATGGATGTAGCGGTTTCAGAAAAACCGACGGAAAAGAAAGACGAAAAGAAGAAACCCGCTCCTCGCGGTCGCAACAAAGACAAAGACAAAGTAGAAGAAGAAGTGAATACTCAGGAAAGCTGGCACATTGCTACGGAGCTTCTCTGGGAACAATACCGTCAGATGGCTTTCCAACTTTTACAAAACGGCAAAGCTGCTGCTTTCTGTGACAAAATCAAATCAGACAAAGTGAAGGGTGAATGTAACGCCTTCATGAAAAAACGTTTCGAAAAACTTCGCGACATCTTTGGACAGTGGTCCTTTAATAAACAGCGCTGGCTCAACAGTATGTACGTTTGGCTTCCGGTTATTCAGGATTACTTCGGATACTGGCCACTGAATGCGAAGGGCAAGCCCGAAGAGCCAAAACCAGAAGACTTCTTCGCCGGGCTGAAAAAGTATGCTGAACTTTGTGAAAAGAAAGATAAAAAAGACGAAAAGCCTGCTGCTGCTGCTGCTGCCCCAAGACGAAGAGCCAGAAGGGCGCCTGCTGCTACTGCTGCCAAGAAACCGGATGAACCGAAAATTTGCGCAGCATATGATACTTCTAAAAAATATGGCTGGGCTATTAAGAAATCTCAAGCAGCAAAAGATATGGCTAAAGCCCGTTTGAGTGCCAAAGAAGCGGAAAAACGCCTTGTTCTTTCCGGTTACGAGCGCATCAGACTCGACTTCATCGAATCAATTCTTGACTATGCTATGGTTAATGATTTCGACAAACTTCTGAAAATCAAACCTGAACATATCATGCAGGATCCCGGTGTTCATCCACTGGATGCTGCTAACACCGAGAAACTGACTGAAGCTGAGAAAATTGACTATGAACTAATGGTTCAGAGACCTTGGACAATTGAAATGGAACAGGATCGTCAGAAACGCGCTGCAGTTTTAATTAAGCGTGAACTTCGTGATCTTCTGAAACCTATTCATGAACTCCGTTCCTTCCTTGCCAAGTACAAAAACGGTGCAAAAGAAGTTGATCTCAACAACATTTCCACTTTGAGAACCATCATTGCCACAGTAAATATTCAGGAAAAATGCCCTGAAAAAGATGCCAAGGGCAAGACTCCAACCTGTGCGATTTTCGATGATGAATACGATGAAAAAACCAACCAGTGGAAAAAAGTACGTAAGGAATCAATGCGCACCATCGTTACTCCATGGAAAGCTCGTCGGAAAGCAATCCTTCTTGTAAACAGCTGGTCCAAGGAAATGAACCCAATGGATCGCAAGGAACTTGTGAAAACCCTTGCGGAAACCTATGGACCTTCCGAAGTTCCCGTTCGCAAAGCAATTTTACTTGCCCTCGATCGGTGGACCGTTGCTGCAGACTACCAACTTGTTAATGACCTCCTTATGAAGGTTATCGATGAGGAAACTAAAAACCATCGCCGTGGTGGATACTTCTGGATGAATCAGGATGCACTGTCCTTCCTTGGACGACTCCGCGGTAAATAGTTCATGCTACAGGACATTAACTGAATAGTTAACAATTCACACCCCGGGATTCTCATGATCCAACTAGTTGTAATAAAAGGTGAAAAACAGGGCGTAAGCTTCGAAGTGAGCTATCCTCACATAACAATTGGTCGGTCGGATCAGAACACAATACATCTTTCGGATTATCATATATCAAGCGAGCACGCTCAGATTTTCTGGGAAGATGACCAGTACATTTTCAAGGATCTTCGTTCAACCAACGGAAGTGTAATTGAAAGAAACGGTGAATTGATAACCCTTGATTCGTCAAGACGCTGGGAATACCCGATAAAAACAGAAGACAGACTGCTTTTGGGTGCTCCTTATAATCCCGTTGTTTTAGAATGTCGTCAATTGACACCTCCCTCTGGTGTGCAGGATCCAACAGTTACAACTCGCATTGTTGCTGCCAAATCCATGGAAGAAATCACCACCATTCACACCAGGGCGGAAACGGATCAGAATCTCGCCGCGGTTATGTACCGGATGGTCCAGACAATCGGTCGTGGTGGTCTTGAACTGGAAAAAGTTTTCAAGAGCGTATCAGAAGCAGTTTTTAATCTGATCACCAGGTCAACAAACGTCACAATCTTCCTGAAAGAGCGCGATGTAAACCGGTACCGCATGATGTACACCGTGAGCCGAAGCGGTCGAGAGGATAACAAAAGTTCCAAGAGTCTTCTGCAACTTGTATTAAAACGAAAAGAAGCAGTTGTGGTCGCGGATGCACCGGAAGAACTGAGCCAGTCTGAGAGCATTTTAGCAGCGGAAATTAGATCCATCATGGCGGTTCCCTTCTGGAATGGGAACAATATCACAGGTGTTTTACAGTGTGATAACCGTGAGAAGTCCGGTTTGTTTAACGAAAAAGATCTTGAATACCTCACTTTATTGAGTTATCAGGCCAATCTTGCCATTGAAAATGCACGCCTGTACAGTCAGTTAAAGGAAAATCGTGAGAAAGTACAGATTGAGAACAACTATCTGCGGAAACGCACGCCGGTACTTTCATTTTCAGACATAATTGGCGAGAGTCCGCGTATGAAGCGGATTTTCGAACAGTTGGAAAAAGTTCTTGATACAAGAGTTTCCATTCATATCCATGGCGAAACGGGTACAGGAAAAGAAGTTATAGCTACGGCCATACATTACCAGTCAAAGCGCCGTGATAAAATGTTTGTAGCCCAGAACTGTGCAGCACTTCCTGAGACACTTTTAGAAAGTGAGCTCTTTGGCCATGTGAGGGGGGCATTTACAGGAGCTGATAAAGATAAAAAAGGTCTTTTTGAGATAGCTGACTGCGGTACCCTATTCCTTGATGAAATTGCCGATATGTCTCCGTCGCTTCAGGTAAAACTACTTCGAGTTCTACAGGAAGGCGAGATAAGACCTCTGGGTTCCACGGAAGTTAAATATGTGGATGTACGCATAATTAGTGCTACTCATAAATCCCTTGAAGATGAAGTTGCAAAAGGTAACTTCCGCGAGGATTTATTCTATCGGCTTCATGTATTTCCGATCCACCTCCCGGCTCTTCGAGAAAGAAGAGAGGATATTCCGCTCTTAATTCAACATTTTGCCAATAAATATTGCCGTGAGCTCAATAAAGAAGTTCGTATCGAAAAAAATGCTCTTGATGAAATGATCAAGTGTGAGTGGAAGGGAAATATTCGGGAACTCGAAAATGAAGTACACCGAATGATTATCCTTGCGGATAACGACGGATCTATAAATGCCTGCGATCTCAGTCCTCACCAGCGAACCGAGACCGCTTTAATAGCTGATCAAAGCTATATCCGCGGTGAAAGCCTCAAGCAAATGATGGAAAATGTTGAAAAACAAATCCTTCTACAGGCTCTTGGAGATCACGACTTCAACAAGACAAATACTGCAAAAACCCTTGGGATAACAAGGGAAGGTCTTCATAAGAAAATCTCCAAGTACGAAATCAGCTGATTCTCGATACGTCGTTTCTGAATCAAAAACAGCTCGAAAATTTAATCTCCTGTAAACTTCAACCAATTACAGGGAATTTTCGTTCGGCGGCAAGAGTATCAAGCATGATTTTCATTTCGTCATCAAAAACCCGATAAGCTTCTTCAATGGAATCGGGATCGGTTTTACTATACCACCGTGACAGATCCAGTTCTCGACCAATTCTAATCCTTATTTTTGAAGGAAGGGGAATGTAGGGGAAAAATCCACTTGTGATGCCCCAGGGAAGGGAAAACACGATGGGAAAGGTGTCCGTACGAAGATGTTTATGAAGGTTCAGGAGTTTAGCTATTTGAGTACCCCTGGTTATGACGAACCATACTTCATGGGCCCCGATGCTTGCGACAGGTAGTATATTTACCCGATTTTCCAGAGCCAGTTTTATGAAACCCCGTCGGTGGCCAAGATATATTGAATTACGCTCTTTCCAAGGTTTAAAAGTATCAATGTCGCCTCCGGGATAAACTAAAACGGGAGCATCCAGTTTGAAGGCCTCCATTGCATTTGCACTGCAGGCTTTTACTCCACCGACTTTTTCCAAAACAGCAGTAAAAGATGGTTCTTTGAAAAGATAATCATGAACCAGTGCGAAAAAAGGTTTGTCAGGACCAAGTTTGAGGCTGATTTCCCCCGCGGTAATAACACTGTCTATGGGTTGCAAGCCTCCATTATGATTGCCTGCAAGGAGGCACGCATGGGATGGAATATTCTCCAGACCATCAATGGTGTAGCGGAACCATGATTTCAAAATTGGGAGAAACAATCTGGATAGCCTGCAGGCAAAGTCTCCGTTTTTCAGATTAAGCCTGTGCCCTGCCGAAGGATCCTTTTTATAAAATCCTGTGAGTATTTTCCCGTATCGGACAGCGCTGGCCGGGGGAAAAAGATACGTAAGAATAGCATTACTGATTATTTTCCATTCATCAGTCGATAGTCTGGTCATTTTCTTCTACCTGTGAGGATACGCTGAATCAGTTCTGCAAGATCTTTTATGTTGTAAGGCTTTGAAATAAAATGATAACTTCCCTTGAAGTCCTCAATGCTTTCAATGTAGTCCTCACTGTAACCGGATGAAAAAAGTATTTCCATATCAGGCTGAATTTCAATAATTTGAGTTGCCATTTCAATACCACTCATTTCCGGCATTATTATATCAGTAAGCACAAGATCAAACATGTTCAGAGTATTTTTGTATTTCAAAAGGGCATCAATACCACTTGACGCCGTGTGTACGGTATAACCAAGACGCTTCAGAAGTTTTGACACAACGCTTATTACACTTTTGTCATCTTCGACTAAAAGAATACATCCACTTCCCTTTTCGGGTTTCAAACTGGAATTTTTCCCTGAAATAGCCGTTGGTTGGCCATGGGCTGCAGGAAGGAAAACTCTGAACACGGTACCTGCCTCCATTTGCGAGTTAACGGTTATATATCCTCCGTGCTGCTTGACAATGCCCCAGGTGGTTGCGAGACCGAGACCGCTGGAGTTTTCTTTTGATTTTGTGGAGAAAAAAGGCTCAAAAATATGCTGCATCGTTTCGGAATCAATTCCTGAACCTGTATCAGATACCGAAATGCAGATAAAATCCTCATCGTCATTGAAATCCGTTCGCGTGGTGAGCATCGGGGGCTTTGGATCCCTGTAACTGGATGTCTCAATTATCAACATGCCCCCTCGAGGCATTGCCTGCCTTGAGTTTACAACAAGGTTAACAATAACCTGTTCGATTTGTGTTGTATCTACCTGCACTGGGGCAAGGTTTTTCCCCATTACAGTTTTGAGTTCAACATCTTCGCCAATGAGCCTTGAGATAAGGTTAAGAATATTCTGAATTACATCATTTATATCCACAATTCGAGTTTCAATGATCTGTTTTCGAGAAAAAGCCAGAAGTTGTCGGGTAAGACGGGACGCACGATCGGAAGTTTCCAGAATTTCTTCCAGATTTTCCCGTAGAGGATCATTTTCCTTGAGATCCATACAGCCTAAGGACGCGTTTGCTGTGATACTTGTGAGAATATTGTTGAAATCATGGGCAATACCACCTGCAAGGCGACCTACAGCTTCCAGTTTCTGGCTCTGATTCAGTTGAGCTTCCAGCTTTTTCCTTTCTTCTTCTGATTTCACATAGAGAGTATTGTCTTCAACAATTACCTGGGCGCCGTTTACTCTTCCTGACTCGTCAAAAAGAGGAGAAATGCGGTACCGCAAAATAAGCTCTTTTCCCCATTTACTTTTATAAGGAACCTGCCTCAGTATCTTTTCCCCATTTTTAAAACAGGTTACAAAATCTTCTGATATTCCAGCATTTACCAGAGGTGGAAAAGTCAAAAGGTTTATTTTCATTGTAGCTTCAATAGAGGGAGAGCCGAGGATATCCAGTATTGCTGTATTCGCGCTCAGAACGCTGCCGTCAGTGGAGACGCTCAGGATGCCAACGGGGGCATTTTCAATGAGTTCACGAAATTTTTTCTCATTTTCCCTGAGCATTTTCTCATAGGCCAATTTTTCTGTGACATCTTCTATAAAACCCTCAATATAGTCGATCCTGCCTTCTTCATTGATAACTGCGTTGGCACTGACACTGGCAGTGAAAATGCTGCCATCTGGCTTTTTAAAATCCATGTTGAAATCATAGATTGAGCCTTTATTTTCATTGATTGCATTGAGGATCTGTTCTCTTTTCGAACCATCACAGTAAAAATCTGTTGAAATATCTTTAACAGATTCGAGCATATGATTTCTTGAGGAGTATCCACTGATTCGCGCCAGAGCAGAGTTTACATCTAAAAAAGTTTTACCCCGGGACTTGAAAACACCGATGGAAGCATTTTCGAAAATGCTTCGATATCGCTGTTCACTTATGAAAAGCTCCTGCTCACGCTTTTTACGTTCAGTTACGTCACGTAAAACGGCAAGATAACTGGTACCACCTTCATCCTTGAATGAACTGAGGGTCACCTCACTGAAAATTATTCGACCGCTACTATCAAATTCCCATTCAAAACTGGAATGACCTTTTTCGAAAACTTCAGTCTGATAATTTTTAACTCTTGCTAAAAGGACTGAATGATCTTTTTCCCGTGAAAAATCCATGTAACTGCGTCCGATGAATTCATCTCTTGAAAGATCAAACAGACGGCATGCCGCAGTATTCACATCAAGAATTTCCCCCTTTTTGACGAGAAAGATGGCATCTCCGGCGGTTTCAAACAAAACCCGATATTTCCGCTCGTTTTCAATGGTTTTAAGTTCATTGATTTTCTGACTGGTGACATCAACCATATTTCCAAGAATGGCGACTTTATTATCAATTTTAAGAGCCGTAACGGAAACGGTACACCATATGATCGAGCTGTCTTTGTGGATCAGGCGAAGTTCATAATATCCGGGGGATTCTTCTCCCATTGCCCGTTTAATAGCGTAATTCTTTGCAATTTCTCTATCCTGAACATGAACAAAATCAAAAACACTTGCTCCCTGTTTATAAAAATCTTCCAGATCATCACGGGAATATCCAAGAATTTCCAGAAGTCGCTCGTTGGCGTAAAGAAGTTTTCCGTCCTGATGGAGGAAAATTCCCGAAGGAGAGGAGTCAACGAGGGCTCTGAATTTAGCTTCCTCCGTGGCAATTTTATTGCGCAGTTCCTTTATCCGGAATGCCTCGGATGCAAAAGACCAGATAAGTCTGGACGTCTCGAAAACATGCTCCGTAGCCTCAAACCCGTGGAGAAAACAAAGTCCCGTTACCTCACCTGCTTGATTACGGATGGGAAACCCCATGCAGGATGGTGAAGTATATTTATCATAGCCGCTCAGGGATAGGGATTCCTCATCATTGATATCCTCCACAAACACAGGATTGAAGCTTTTGAGGACAGTGTTTGAAAAGGATGATTCAATACTCAAATCGAGAGAAGACCTGTGAGTGCGATATTCATTGATTTCCGCAGTCAGAACAAAGGAGTCTCCTTCTTTCAGGTAAAAAGAACCACCGGGAATTTTCAAAGTTTCATTATAGATTTCAAGTATCTGACCCGAGAGTGCGATGTAATCCAGATCCGAAAGAGAGGTGAATTTTTCCGTCAGGAAATCCAGAATTTTTGTCAGATCTGAAAGCTCAAGGGTTCTGCGGATAACGGTTTTCTCGAGTTTTTCACGGTAGTATTGTTCCCATACAACCGTTTGTGCACAGTGAGAACAGAATTTCAGTGCACTTACAATTTCTTCTCCCGTGGCCTGGGTCGTTAAGAGGTAATTAACTTTTTCCCGGATGAACAGATTCAGTCCATGAAAATCATTACCGTCACAGACGATTAGTACCGCAGGCCATGGGCATGATTTTTTGAACTTTTTTAGCTTCTCAATGGATGCCATACTGGTGTCGGAAATAAAAATTACAGGCTCAAATTCATATTCTGCCAGTTCATGAGACTCGGATCCCGGATCGATAAACTGAAAATCATCAAAAGCATCAGGAAGGGAAGGAGTGAAAAGATCAGAGAATCTTTCGGAACCGAAAAAAATAAAGTTTTTCATAAATACCTTTCTGAATCATAAAACACGATCATGGTCACATTATCATATCGTTGGCTTTTTCAGAGAATAAAATAAATTCAACCGAAAATGCCGGGTTTGATGTATATTTTTTTTTACACTCGTTCAGGGCTTAGCCCAAAAGGATATTTTTAATGCTTTTAGGAATAAGTTCTTGTCTTACAGGTAATAAGGTTCGTTATGACGGAGGGCATCAATATGACAGGTTTGCCGTGGAAATCCTGGGTAAACATCTGGAATATATCCCTGTTTGTCCAGAAGTAGGCTGTGGCCTTCCGATTCCAAGAGAAGCCATGCGACTTGTAGCGACGGGTGATGGAGTTTCTCTACTCACTAGAAAAACCCTGAAAGATATAACACCTCAAATGGAAGAATGGACGGAAAAACAACTTGAGTTTCTTGCTCAAAAGCCCCTCTGTGGTTTTATTTTTAAGAGTAAATCCCCTTCTTCGGGAATGACGAGAGTTAAGATATACTCTGAGCAAGGATTGCCCGTTTCAAGCGGAAGCGGAATCTTTGCCGGTGCTTTTATGAAACGGTTTCCGTACCTGCCGGTGGAAGAAGAAGGCCGACTCACGGACGATGGTCTGCGCCACAGCTTTCTGGTTCGTATTTTTACCATGAACCGCTGGCATGAATTTATGGCTGCGGGACCATCAAAGTCGAAACTTCAGGCATTTCATGCTTCTCATAAGTATCTTCTGATGTCCTTTTCTCCGGTGCAACTTCGTGTTCTCGGGAAGATTCCAGCACAGAAAGACGACCTCTCTGCTGATGACTACTCCAATTATCTGACCATGCTTATGGGTGGCCTCTCAGCTCGATCAACAACTAAAAAAAATGTCAATGTCCTTGAGCATATGCTTGGTTATTTCAAAAAAGACTTAAGCCCTGATGAAAAGAAAGAGATGCTTGAAATAATAAGAGATTATTCCGAAGGAAAAGTCCCGCATTCTGCTCCTCTGACCTTGATGAAACACTACGTGAGAAAATACCGTGAACCCTATCTTGAAAACCAGTGGTTTCTAAATCCATATCCCCCAGAACTACTGATAAGGTGAGGTCTAGTAGCGCTTGCGTAATAAAAGGATCGAAACGGGAAAAGTACTTGTTTTCATCCTGCCATTTGTAATTAATCTTTGATGTTGAATGTTTATGACCTGATCCTGATCCTGTTTGCCTGACTGCCTGAGTTCCTGTCTAAAATTTCAGGGAAACAGGAAATCAGTAGCAGTAACAGGAAAACAGGGGGCTCATTCCTGAAGCATTTCTTTAAAACGAGTCACAATCGTATTACTCCGCAAGCGGTCTAGTAGCGCTTCATAAGTAAAAGGATCGAAATTGGGAAATTG
>JAHJMN010000110.1 GCA_018821305.1 Myxococcota bacterium | reverse complement strand
CGATGTTGGGCGTCTGTGTCCAGGGGCGCGAATGCTGCGCATCCTTTACCCCTGGCTACTCCAAGATATGGAAAGTTTTGGCTCTCAACATATTTTTTCTTCGAAAAAATAGTCTGCCGCCTATGGAGCGTTTTTCTGTAACAGCATAACCCGTCGATTTACTTCGGTATGGGGAAATAACCGTCCGGGGTTAATATTTTTATTTTATTTAAAAAGTGACATTTTTCAATATCTGTTTTGACCAATTTCAACGATTGGTGGTCCATGTGGACATTTGATCCATTAAAATTGCCGTTTATGGGCGCTGTATATTGGTTTTTAGAAGGAATTTTCACTTTTCTTCACTTTTTTAATTTTTTTCCCACATGAACTCACTTTATCTTTATTGAAGATCTTTACATTTCAAAACTGCGACTTTTGTCTTGTTATGCTTTTCCTCATTTTGGCATGAAACTTGTTTTTAACCCACCGTTTTATCGTGTTTTCAACACTTTACATCACTTTTTTAACCATTAACGGACACCGCTGTCGAAATGAGGTCAAAATGTGCAAACCCAACATGATCATTCCTGGATCAACCTACATGGTCACAAGAAGAACTTCTCAACGGTCCTTTTTCCTGACTCCAGACGATTTAACCAATAAAATCATTTTGTATTGTTTAGGATTCGCCTGCTGGAAATTCCCGGGTATTTCTCTGATTGGATATATTTTTATGTCCAACCACTACCATATGATTGTTACTGACCACACCGGAGATGGTCCTGAGTTTTTTCGCGAACTAAACAGAGCCATTGCATTAGTCATGAACATCAGACTTGGCAGGAGTGAAAACTTCTGGTCTTCGGAAGATGTTAGATATCAGGCCATTACAAACCAAACTGATCTCGTTAATGCCCTGGTATACATCGCAATGAATCCCGTAAGAGCCTTTGCTGTAAGCCATCCTGATGAATGGCCCGGAGTCAAGATGCTCCCCACAGACTACGGAAAAAATTATTGTGGCAAACGACCGAAGATATATTTCTCCAGAACTGGAAAATGCCCTGTGAAAGTAATTTTCAGATGCGGACTCTCATCTGACACTGACATAGCCAGGGATGAAAAAAACAGTATAATCAATGATTACAATAAGGAATTCACGAGACAATATGACGATTTCATGAAGGATAAAGAAGTTTCGGATTTTGCCGGAGCCTATGCGGTGAGAACAAAACCAAAGAACACAATACCCAAGAGTGATTCAGGGCGAGGCAAAATGAACCCAAGATGGCAGAGCGTGTTTGTGCATATACAGCAAAATCTCTATGAAATATATCAGAAATTTCAAGTTGCGTATCGATATGCCATGGAAGAATGGCGCAAGGGTGACTACACAATCCCGTTTCCTCCGGGAACATACAAAATGAGTCGTTTGCATGGAGTACAGATTGATCCAGACTTACTGGAATCGATAGTGTGGGAAGTATAGAGCCAGAACCACTTTAAACCTGCAATGAACAAGCCGGAAAAATCCAATTTTCCAAATGGATAAGTGTATTAAAACCCACTTAAATCCAACAAAATCAACAAAATCCCCCATCAACTTCCAGCAGTAAATCTCCAAAACTGAGTCAAAAAATCACCAAAAAGGCAGTGCTTAACTTTGTGATATATAGCGTAAAAATCGAAGGAAAAAATAACCCCGGACGGTTGATCCCCTATCGCAGTCCAGGCCAAAGCATTGGAACTAATTGATCCACAATCCTATTTTCCGTTTTGGTTTCTGATACTTTATTGATCGATCTAACTATTTCCATTACCCCAGATTCTTCCATTTTCTGAGCTTGAAATTGAGACAATGGTCCGCTTAAATCACTTAGTTCTAAACCATACAATAAAGGTATTACTTTCGCGTCTAACATTGATTTTGAAAGAGCACCTGATTCGAACAATATCCATTCCGAATGAAGATTTTCTGGTGTTATACAGATAATACCGAAATTCGCAGCGTCTAACTCTCCAGCGATTGCCTGCGCCCATCGGTCACCAGCTGAGATGTCTTTGTCAGATACCCACGGTTCAACATATTGAAGTACCATTGGCAACCAATCTCTTAGAGCAATTGCTAATGCTTTACTACGTTTCCCACTCCAACTGATAAAAACTTTCATTTCTACTCCTTTTATCATTTCGACTACAACCGATGGTTATCTATCTATCTAGTTCATGTAGCATGTAACGCCCGGCTCACCAGCGCCCAAACCGGAGAGCTTTTTGTGGTAATGTGTAGCGCAGCGAAACCCACAAAAGGCGCGTAGGTTTGGGCGTCTGCGTGGAGCCGTTTGTTATATGCTTTCGCCCTTCGCAAGTTTATTTATATCTTCGATCATTAATTTGGCTCTTAAATCAATAAACTCAGGATATTCGAGTGTTGAATAATCTACAGCCGTTGGGTCAGGTAGGTAGTTCGAGGTAAATACATTTAGAGTTTCCGATCCTAATTCACTAATCAAGCGTGGCAAATACTCGTTCGGATGATCATCGCTGATTGCATTGTTTTCTGAAGCTGCCAACATACAGAAGTTTGCCAAGCTGTTGTGCTCCCCAGATGCCTTAATTCGCTTTAGGTGAGCTTTCGGATAAATATGATGAAATTGTTTACTGTTGTAATTCGACAGCGCCACTTCGGGATCAATTAGAGCTCCGTTAGTGATGTTTCGAGGACGTTTCAGTGCAAGTAATATTATAAGCGCTCGAGATCTGGAATTATTACTTCTGAATGCTAACTTCTTAAAGGCTTCCAGCGTAGGGATATTTCCAAAAGACTTTTTAGGTTCTTCACCCCTTACAATAAATGCATCTATAGCCTCAAGGTCTTGAGACACAAATGATTCCGATGCCCCCCTATATCTTTCAGAGAATGCACTTAACCAAAACCATTCTCTAACACGCCTTACATCCTCAAGATTTAATGTCTTTCTTTTTGAGCAGACGTATGCAAGCACAACAGCAATTGCCTCATAAGGAAGAAAATCCCAACTATATATTTTAAATTCTGTTTTTAGTAAATCTACGGCTTTTAGCAGGGCTGACTTTGCTATTTCAACCAGGGCATCCATTTCATCCTTAGATAAATTTCTTAGAGATAAAACCTGCTCTTTCTTTATGCCCTTATGTTTGATCGCAGAAAGGCATTTAAGAACAGTATTACCATCAATGTCATCAAAGCCTTTTGGCTTTAAAGAATGCGCTATTTTTTGAGCCTCTTCATTCAAATCAAAGGTCTCTGTCCATGTTGCAGCAACCATTAAGTCATATGTTGAGAGCCGAGTTCCGGAACTATTGATCCTTTCGAAAATCGGGCACACTTCCTCAACAGTAAGCTCTTTCAGCGTAACGACAGGAATTCTATAGTTTGTAATCACATCAATTAGGCCATCCAATTTTTTCTGCAACACATCTGCATTCGGATAACTCACAAGCCCGGACCTGAAGTTAAGAAGCTTAGTCGTATTGTATATAATTCGAAGTGGGAATTGAGTTTGACTAAAGTCTTCGGGCGCCTCCATAAAACCTTCTTCAACTAGGTCATATACAGCATCAAACCCATCTTGGCCTTCTAAAGCACCAAGCGCAGAATAAATCACAGTTAGCCTTTGCTGGCCATCCAGAACATAGTCTGTTGGAGACATGTCATCGGTTTCGGGGAGTTTAAAAGCGCCGATATTACGCTCTACAGCTAAAGAATTTTTTGTGCGCCAGAGTAATAAACTACCCACTGGATAATTACTTGCAATAGAGTCAAGCAACTTCAATGCCTGCTCCTCCTTCCACACGAACTGGCGTTGGAATTGAGGAACCTTGATCTGTCCAGAGTTAATATCTGCAATTAGGTCTTTTAGAAATGGCGTTCCGGTTTCTAGTCTACTTGCTATATTTGCTGACATACTATTCCTTAATTCTATTTAATTCGCTGAGGCTGAACGGGCATATAACAATGTTTATACGGATCCGTATAAGATTCCGTGTTTTTTGTTTTGTCCGTATAAATGCCACTTTGCTGAATTCGGGTTGATTTAGATAATCCATTGTGAATATTAAGAAAACACGCAGGTTTAAATTCAACTGAGGATTTTATACGGTTCCGCATATAATGTTGAAGGACCTTTCTTATACTAATAATAAAGCGATAAAAAATAGTTAGTCAAGATATTTATCCATAAAAAGAAGTAGCAAAATTAATTATTATCCTTTACAAACACCGCCCACAAAAAGTGAACCAAAAGGATTAACTGTATACTTCAGTAGGTAAATAAATAAAACCTGCCCCGCTTTGTGATTTCATAAGAAATTTTTCAAGTGCCAGTACATCTTCCATATTTAAACGTTAACTGTCCTTCATTTAATAAATTGTTCTTCTTCAGATATCAATTTTGCAAGTTTCTTTACATGGACAATATCAGGGTGGTTGAGTTTTTCAGACTTAATTACTACACCTGTAAATACCTTGCCATTAGATCGTACACCATCATCCAATAGCTTTTTTACATTTTCCCCAGCATTCGGATATTTTTTGAAAAAAATGGCATATCTGAAAAACCAGAGTTCAAGTTTTATTTCGAGTTCTCCTTTAATTTTTTTCCCCATATTGCCTTTAAAAGCAATTTCTATTAGCTCTTCAGCTCTCATGAACTCGCCAATTTCAATTTCTAATTTTGCATAATTTGATAGAAGCTTTGCATTTAGTGGATCAACCTGGAGGGCTTTCTCATAAATGCTCTTAGCTTTTCCATAATCCTTCATATCTGAAATAAGAAAATCTCCATAAATAATCATGTATTCAACACTAAGTGGATATCTATCAAGACATTCTTTGTATAATTTATCAGCCTTACCTATATCCTTTCGAACTTTTATCACGAAACTTGCGTAGTTGCATAAAACACTTGTTTTTACGGGATTATTCTTTGTGGCCCTTATCGCTTTGCAGAAATAATCCTCAGCCTTATCAAATTCTTTTTTGATTTCTTGTAGGAAACAAGCATAGTTTCCAAGATTTATGGGATCATCAGGATTGATTTTAAGTGCTCTAATAAAGTATTCTTCAACTTTTTCATAGTCCTTCTTTATATACAGTAGAAAACCAGCGTAATCGCCCAGGAAAGCAGAATTATTAGGCTCCAGATTTATTGATTTGATATAATAATGTTCGGCTTTTTCTATTTCAAGACCAGTATGATGTAAGAAATTCGCATAATTAGCGACACTTACTGCATGATTTGGACTTAACTCAAGAGCCTTTTTATAAAAAATATCAGCCTTGTTTGTATCTTTTTTAACATGATGAAGAAAAGTAGCATAACTACTTATAAAATCTTTATTTTCTGGAAGTAGTTTTATTGCTCTTTCATACAATTTTTCAATTTTCTCTGGACTTTCACCTATCCTAAATAAAAAAATCGCATATGAGCCTATTATATAACCATTGTTTGGTTGTAAAATTAATGCTTTATCATATAACTCTATGGCCTTGTCTTCATTTTTATCTTCAAGCAACTTGGCGTAAGTAGCCATAAGTTCACCACTATCTGGAAACCTGGAAAGACCGTCTATCAATATAGCTTCTTTTTTATTATAATCCTTTTCAATATACGATATCAACCCATAAATATATGGATCTTTGACAGATTTCAGAATTTCAATTATCTCGGGAGATCCTGTGGATGACCTAATTGTTTTCTCAACCTGATCTTTAAAAACTTCCTCCCTCTTAGCAGAACTTTCTTTTAGGAAATTCAAAATTTCATCAATTGAAACTCCAAAGGATTTTGTAGATTCAATAAAAAACTCATCAAATGATGGAATTTTTACAACAAATCCGTTTTTTTTGTTTACTAAATCGATAATTTCACTATCTGGCTCACCTCGGCTTAGCCAATAGATTGATCTAAGTTCGACTTCCTTAAGAAAATTCATAAGACTGCCATCGTTACCGCCATAGCCTATAACAATTGGAGTATAGAATTTAAAAATAAGTCTGAGCCCTTCTTTGAAGGAATAATCTAGAGCTGCTGTCTCATCACTTGTGTTTCTAGGATTAAAAAGGAGATCATGGTGGATCTTAATAATAATCGGTCTTTTTATATCTGGTCTTATATATCCCGCTAAAGAACCATGACCAATCACAAGAGGTTTTTTGTTTGTATAGATGAACAGGGCGTCTTCAGTTAAACTATCAAAATTGGTTGTTATTACAATATTATGCGTCTCATTTTCAAGAATTTTTGCCAGAATGGCATAGCCACAGGATGGATTTTTCCCTGACATTTCTTTCTCAAGAAAAGTATATCCTTCATCTGGTACATATTCGAATCTTTTTTTATAAACCAAACTATAATATTTCGCGGGATTAAATTTGCTATCACTTTCTCCCTTTTCCAGTAACCCCATTGAATTTAAGAAGTTATTTCTATCCAATTCAGGAATTGTTTCATTTATCCAAATCCTAATATCATCTTCAGAATATCTGTCCTTTATTACGGGAATCCATCGTTTTACAAGCTCTGCTCCCGTTGGAATACCTGATGCCACAGATGCTCCAGCTCCAAGTATAAAACAATATTTATCAAATTTTTCGTCTCTGTTTTTGTTAATAATATCTAGTAGGCTTTTTTTATCCATTGTCAATTTCTCCAAAGTATTTTGATATTATTATCTATCTTTACAATAATATGAGTGGACTAATTCAAATATTCAACCTGTAATGAAATATCCCCATCACAAACCATCAGCATATAAACAAAAATATATGAATTTATCCATTATGTTTTTTGAAGGGGCTAATTCCTATTTTCTTAAGCTATACTAGTGTGCGGGGTTGGGATTTTCAAGTGTTTATATAGTTATTGTCCTGAAATACCCAAAATCAAATTTTTCACCCGATTTTTGCTCAGGACAATAACCGCAAGGTGTTGAATTTATTACTAGTGGCCTGTTAGGATTTTTAATAAAATCCTTCGCAAAGCGAATTACAGGACATGAACTATATTGTGCTTCTGGTTTTTCTTTTATTTTTTCCTGAGGGAAATTATCAAATAAGCGTTGTGAACATTATTACCTGAATACTTCATTAGTAGAAACGACAAAATTTAAAGAAAACGGGCCCAGTTGAATTAACAAGCTTTTCACCTGACTTGACCAGTTTTTCTATTGACTTGGGTGGTTTTTGTTTTTGCTTGAGTCGCGGCCTGTTCCACTTGACCAGTTTTTCTTTTGGCTTGGGTGGTTTTTGTTTTTGCTTGAGTCGCGGCCTGCTTCACTTGACCAGTTTTTCTATTGACTTGGGTGCTTTTTGTTTTTGCTTGAGTAGCAGCCTGCTCCACTTGACCAGTTTTTCATTTCACTTGGGTGCTTTTTGTTTTTGCTTGGGTAGCAGCCTGTTCCACTTGACCAACTTTTCATTTCACTTGGGTGCTTTTTGTTTTTGCTTGGGTAGCAGCCTGTTCCACTTGACCAACTTTTCATTTCACTTGGGTGGTTTTTGTTTTTGCTTGAGTAGCAGCCTGCTCCACTTGACCAGTTTTTCTTTTGACTTGGGTGCTTTTTGTTTTTGCTTGAGTCGCGGCCTGCTTCACTTGACCAGTTTTTCTCTTGGCATGGGTACTTTGTATCCCGGGATGAGTAGCAGCCGGTTCCACTTGACCAACTTTTCATTTCACTTGGGTGGTTTTTGTTTTTGCTTGAGTCGCGGCCTGCTTCACTTGACCAGTTTTTCTATCAGCTTGGGTGCTTTTTGTTTTGGAATGAGTAGCAGCCTGTCTGGCTTGACCGTCAATTTCCTCAGGAATTTGGGGGGTTTCAGGTTTGTGGAGCTGCTGGTTCTTCCTTTGGTTTCCGGGTGTTTGTCAAGGACTGGAAGCGGTATCTTGTGGAGGGGGTCTGGACGAGGCCTGACCTTACGGCGCGGCGGCCGGCTTCGTAGAGGTCGCGGATTGCAACGTAGATTTTACCGTCAAGAAGGTCGATTTCCGCGCTGTCTTCCACGGCCTTTGTTTTATTCAGAACTGTCGCGTCGTAAACTTCATGGAGCTTTTGAACGATTGTTTCCGTTTCACTAATTCTTGTCTGATGGTTGGTATCCGGGGAAATAGAGGCAGCATTATCGCTCAGGATTTTAGCCAGAGCCGGTATCGCTGTGAGAAGATCCGTGTCTTCTTTGGGAAGATGATTGTTAAGCAAAATGGCAAAATCTGGATTGTTACGCGCAATGCTTCCGAGAATACTTTCAACCTTTTCGGCCCAGGTCCATGCATCGTTAATAATTTTGTGTTTTTCACGCAATGTGAGCATTTTGTTTGAGATTACACCAGGACGATTTTTAATAAGCTCCAGATGCGCAGCACACATGGTTTTAAACTTGCTCATCGCATCGGGGCCGAACCCGTATTCCTTCAATACTTCCATATCCTTTTCCCATATGGTTGCGGCTTCCTTCGCTTCATAGGCTACTTCACTTGAACCATAGCGTTTTCCAATAATCATAAAATCCTTGTCAGTCATGCCTTTTCTAAGTCGCATTTCGCATCCTTTCACGTGCCCCCATCCGGACACACAAGTGAGTTTGTATGCTGCAATCTCCAACATAAAGACCACAGCAGTTTACTGATATTTGTTATGAAAAAAGAAATCAAAATCCCCAAACCAAGTCAACAAAAAAATGCATCAAATGTTATTTTTTACCATTTCCGCTACTTTTTCAATATAAAAGACTCGGTGTAAAAATAGACTAAACACATGTTTTTTTGTAAAAGCGAAATCCAAGTCCAGACCGCTTTCCACATTATCTTGTGTAGTTTGTTCTATTATCTTTAAATATTTTTATAACGGCTTCAACTCCATAATTGGAGATTTATAAAAAACAGATCTCCTTATTTCCTTAATGTCCTAGTATCTTATAAAACAACTTACTTTCTTTTACAGACAATTGTTTATTGCACTACACAACTTAATAATATTTTTGTATTTTATTTATACTGAAGCTTTCATTCATAACTGCAATGCGGACTACAGGGTTCTTCTTTTCTATAAACCGTCTGTATACAGGATTTCAAAAAAGATTTCTCCTGTACTTTGCCTATATCATTATATCGTCAACCAGAATTCATCCATTTCAAGCAATATACTGTTTCTAAAAAATATTGTTTTTCATCACCATTATTAAACTCATGTAATCATAAATAATTTCCAACTAAGCCAATTATTTTCAAATGACATGAGATATTATTCATTTCATTGAACACATCTTAATACAAGTCAGGACGAATATATTTCTTTTATTATTTCTTACCTTTAGAAAAGCTTTCTTTATAAACTTATCAAAAGAAATGCTCTCTCTTCTTTGGAAAATTACTTTTACAATTTAAACTTGGATTAACAAAGTAGAACTATATAGTTACTGTCCTGAAATACCCAGAATCAAATTTTTCGCCCGATTTTCGCTCAGGACAGTAACCGCAAGGTGTTGAATTTATTGTAGTGGCCGGATAGAATTTTTAATAAAATTCTTCGCAAAGCGAATTTCCGGACACGAATCATATAACGTGAGAATTAAATCATGTCCGGAAAATACACAGTAAACACTGATTTTGTTGAGGTCTTCGAAAAAGTAATTGATAAGAACGAAGAAAAATACAAATTTGTCCATACCCTCGCATGGGGAGACTTTTTTGATATAGTAGAAACATCCGTTGATCATATTAAAATTGATTCAGTAAAATATATAGAGCAGGTCAATGGCACAATAAAACCTGAAGAATTTACCGGATATATCAAACTTAACAAAGATGAACAAAAACTATCCCCTGATGAAATTTACATTCTCAAAGAGCAGTCAGAAGTGTTGAAACTGAACTTTATTGATGTCCAGCAAGGTGATGCTTCTGTTATTGAAACAGCGGATGGAAAAGTAATCCTTGTTGATGGTGGAGATAATCAATTATTTGCAAGATATCTTGCAGGTAGATACCGAGATACAAGCCCTACAGATCCCAAGAATATTGATTGTATTATTGTAACACATGGAGATAGCGACCATTTCTCCGGTTTGGCGAAAATTGAGCAATCAACGAGACATCAAAAAAAATACAAACGCATTTTTATTTCGCCTAAGCGAGTATTTCATAATGGAATTATCAAACGAAAATCAGATCATCCCAGTGTTAAAGCCGGAGTAGAAACACTGCTGGGTAAAATGGATTCTGAAGGATTTCTTACTTCAATTTATGATTCTTTATTAAGCGTTCCAGATTCGGAGATGAATTCTGAATTTCTGAAGTGGAAAAGAGCTCTGGAAAAATGGGATACAGACGCTGCCATTGAGTTCAGAGCAATTCACTCCAGTGATGCGGACGCATTCAGTTTTTTTAACACAAACGATCTGAAGATAGATATTCTGGGGCCAATTCGTTCTGATAAAGGAAATACAAAAAGGCTAAGGGCTTTTACTTCATCAAATAAGACCAAGAAGGATGGCTACATGAACATGAATTGCCATTCTTCCCACACAATAAATGGTCACTCAGTAGTCTTCAGATTAAAATATCGAAATTTCAGTTGCCTATTCACAGGAGACCTGAATGCCGAATCCAGTAGTTTCTTGCTGGATAATTTGAAAGATAGCTGTTTTTCCTCAACAGTACTGAAAGTTCCTCACCATGGTTCAGGAGATTTTGACAATAATTTTCTAAAGGCAGTTTCTCCCGCAATCAGTATAATCTCCAGTGGAGATGAAGAAACACGTAAAGAATACATACATCCCAGAGCAAATCTTGTATCTGCTCTTGGTAGGTACTCCAGCTCAGAAACTCCCTTAATTTTCATAACTGAACTTGTTGCATTTTTTAAGAAAGAAGGAGAGTCGATAAAAAAGGAAGACCTTAAAAAGGACCCTTCTGAAAGAACTGAATTTTTTGGTTTCAGTAGATCTGCATATGGCAGTGTGAAAATTCGTACCAACGGCAAGCGTCTACTCGTATACACAAACAGCGGCAAAAACCGAATGAAAGAGGCCTATTGTTTTTCAATAGATGCAAAAGGACAACTAACCCCGGAAGAAATCCGGAAAATCTAAGAGGTAATGATGATTCGTAATCATTTTTTTGTCAGCGATGTCCATATTGGTCCAGGATTTCCAAAGCAACAATCTAAATACACTCATAACTGGGAATGGCTCTCTGACCAAGAACTGGTTAATTTTAATAATTTTCTGACACATCTTAAAGATAACGAATTCCAATCCGGAGATAGACTCATTTTAATCGGAGACATTTTTGACAACTGGGTTTGGCCTCATGATTTACCTCCTGTTTCTATGACTGAATTGCTGAAAAGTGATCGTAATAAGCCTGTTATAAATACACTGAATCTAATCTCTGAAAATTTTGATGTTTTTTATGTACCCGGAAATCATGATCAAATGGCTTCAAGAGCAGTAATCAAGAATTTCTTTCCAAAATTCAAATTTTGTCCACAGAGATATACAACTCACAGACTAATTGCGGAGCATGGGCATCGTTACGCGCTTTTTAATGCTCCTGCGTTTTTCTCATCTAATATTAATGGCCTCCCGCTGGGATATTTTATTTCCCGTATTGAAGCAACTCGCTATGGCCTGACAGCAGAAGACCAGCGTAATTACAGAACATATGTCGATGATATTCTGGAAATTATAACTGGACAGGCGAGATTGCCTGAAGCAGTTTTTGAGGCTGTAATGGAGGAAGCAGGATTTGGGGATGATGAAGTCTTTTTAATTGACCACCGACCTTCAGGAGTAACAGCCAAAGAAATTAAAGAAACATATAAGCGTATTTACGATGACTGGCCGGCAAATGTGGTCTCGCCACAAAGAGCAGTTTTAGCTGAACTTGATTATCTGGGGCCAATTGCAGATAAATTATGTAAAAATGGAGAAAATAAAGTTTGTATTTTTGGCCACAGTCACAAGGCGGAAATTGATAAAGACAGTATTTTCTGTGCTGATCGAGTTTATGCAAACACTGGATACTGGTGCGATGAAAAATGCACATTTGTAAGGGTTTCAGAAGAAAACACTAAATATACAGTTGCCCTTATGAAATGGAATGGCACTCAAACAGCAGTCCTTAAAGAAGAGACTGTATAAAAGGAGATAAGATGAAATACACCTTCACATTCAACAAAATCCACTGCTTTGATACTCAAGACTGGTGGTTTGATGACGAAATCTTTGCTGCCGTATATCCGGTTGTTACCAGGAAAAATCAAGCGGGTGAATTTGAATCCCCGAAAATTAACCCTTATGTGACCGAGGTAAAAAAAGACGTTAAAAAGAATAAAATTTTCCAACCTGAATTTGGAAAAAATAAGAATCAGTTCGATGTTGAAATTAAAGATGGAGAGACTCTTTCTTTTGTAATTCTTCTTTTTGAAGAGGATTTTGGTGATACTCTTAAAGCACTGAAAAGTAATTCTTCTGAAAAAGATGTTATCTCTACTACAGAGACATCTTATACAGTTTTATGGGATAACGGTTTTGGAATAATTGAAAATATAACAGATCCTAAAAAATGGTGGTCCTATATTTTCAAATCTGTGGTTCACACAGTTAAACAACTGGGAAAAGATGACCTGATCGATAGAAAAATGATCAACTGCGACGATAAATACCAGTATGGGTTCCCTTCGGAATCAGATTTCCGGGGAAGCGGCGCAAAATACAAAATAGCCTACACAATAAGTAAGTCTTGAGATAGAGTATTTTTCTTCATTATACAAACCAACCTGCATTCACTGGTGTAAGATATGACCAATAAAATTGACGATTCAAAAAAATCAGAACAAGATCCTGCTGTCCCTGATGATCAAAAACCTCCAATTGAAGAAGGTAATAACCAACCAGAAGCATCTAGGTTTAAATTATTACTCCTTGAAATTCTGAAGGATGGCTTGATTCTCTTGACTGCCCTCGTACCTGTATACCTCTCTTTATCAAATAAAGTCTCAAAGGTAAAAGATAGTCAAAATGAATCAGACAAGGTACTTAAATATTTACAAAGTAGACAAAACGATGTTGATGTGAGGCAGATAAAAATTGATGAAAATACATATATTTCTATTTTATGGCAAAAAAAAGCTAATTTCAAGTGCTGGCCAATACCTCTTACTGAAGAGCTTATTTGGGGAAAATATTCTAGTTGCCTTGGTTATTCTAATGTTGGACAAATAAAATCAAATACTTTAAAAGATAATGACCGCGTTACTTGTCTTAGTAGAAATGACATCGGTCATTGCAAATCAACAGATGTAGTCCCACAAGTAAAAGTAGATATCAATAATGAAATAATAAGTGTCATAAATAAATTACCCAGTATTTCATATCTTTGTGAAACTTTAACCAGTCTAACCAACAATAATAAGCGTATGTTGTATACTTGCATTAATCTTGGAAAGCACATGGAAAGAGAAACGTTAATTATTTCTTGCTTAACAGAAAATAATATTTGTATGAAAAAATCTGCTAAAGGAACTACTTTTTCTGAAAATGAAAAAATAAAGATTCTTATTGAGTTAGAGTTATCAGAAAAATATTCATGCAATGAATTCGTTAAAAATGACCCTAAATTTAATGACTACCTTGGATGCTTTTCTAAAACTCGTCGTACATATCAAAACAGGTTAGAATGTTTGATTAAAATAGGCAAGTGCACAGAGAATAAGTAACCTGACTGTACTTACCTATATAAACAAGTACTTAGTTAACAACGAAATTCATCTCAGGCAAGAAATATTTTGAAAAGGTTACTGTTTCGCGAGGGTTTTGTAGAAGGTGGCTCTTTTTTTCAGAGTTTCTGGAGTGTAGCCGGGAACTGGTAATGCGCCTGCGATATATTTTTCTATTGTTGCGGCATATTTTACCCACTGTGTTGTCACTGAAGCGGGCAAAGGTACCTGCGAAGGAGGAATTGTGCGTTTTACTTGGGTGGGTTTGATTTTATAGAACCTTCGCAGGTTGTCTTCTATGCCGTATTTATGATCACCACCGAAAGCGAATACTACTGTTTTGGCTTTTATCTCTTTGGCTTTGCGCATACATCGTTTTGTAATCATTTGATTTCTTGTGTCCCAGAATCCGGCACCGATGTCCGTAGCGGCTTCGATCATTTGATTATGAACTTTCCTGATGAGATTCATGGCTTCAGTACTGTGCCAGAAATCGAACATTTTTGTTCCTCTGGCTTTTTCAAGACGGGGCATAAAATCACGGTAGGCATTCTGATAGGATTTTTTCTCATCCGGTGTCATTTCAGCAATTGCCGTGTCAATATCCGTTGAAGTGGATGAAGGTCGCCAGTCCGAAGGCCATGCAATTGCCGAAGCTTCCCTGGCAGCAGCAATAACCGCCGGAAATTCCGAAGGGTAGTAAAAGGCCTCTTCGTCTTTGCCGTAATGCTCCGGGGTTACCTCAAAACAGACAATGTCAGGTTTAAAGTGTTTTATATGGGCCATAAGATCAGAAAGGGGATAACCGAAGTCCTTCTTATGATGAAACCTGTGTACGGTTGCCAGAACAACACCTGCGGCTTTACTGCATTTTCGGTACTCGGAATTTGTGTTTCTGGTTTTGCAATGGTCTGGCTGCAGTTGCAGTTATCTCTGCACCCATATTGAAAAATAAGCAGAGCGGCAAAAACAAAAACCTGAATTTTAAACAGTTGCATTATTCCTGATAACATGTTGAGTAGTACCCTTTCCGAGTATCACATAACTAGTTCGTGTCCTGAGTAATACGATTGTGAGTTATTTTAAAGAAATGCTTCAGGAAAGAGCCCCTGATTTCCTGTTCCTGCTACTGATTTCCTGTTTATCTGAAATTTTTTAACAGGGATTCAGGTAGTCAGGCAAACAGGTAACAGGGTCAGGT
>JAHJMN010000109.1 GCA_018821305.1 Myxococcota bacterium | reverse complement strand
TGAAGGTAAGTGTTTTTGTGGCATAAAGACCGCTTTCGTAAGCGGTCAAGACCGCTTTCAATTCAGTACTTGCGATGCCCCTTCAGGCACAAGACCCTGATTATCCTGATTCTGATACTGTTTCTGACTTCCTGAATGTTCTTGCTTTTATTAAAGTATGTTATTTTTGTTAACAATATCAACTAATACGGCTTAACCTATCAGCATTGTGTCTAAACCGCTTCCTGAGTAATACGATTGTGACTCGGTTTAAAGAAATGCTTCAGGAATGAGCCCCCTGTTTTCCTGTTCCTGCTGCTGATTTCCTGTTTGCCTGATTTTTTTTAACAGGGACTCAGGTAGTCAGGTAAACAGGGTCAGGGCCTAACCTTTCAATATCAATTAATAATTAAAAAAACGTAATTTTTTATTCAATTTCCCAAATTCGATCCTTTTACTCCGCAAGCGGTCTAATCTTCGTTTTTGAAGGCGTTTTCTGATAATTCATGCAGTATTCTACGGATGTCAACGGGCCAATTCGATATTAAACTGGAAAATTTATCTTTTTCCCTTCGATAAAGGGCGCGAAGTGCCTCTTCAAAACCCTCCAAATCGCCTGCAACGGCATTCATAAACCGGTAAGTCGTCTCCTGGGAAACCCTTATACAATCTGCAGATTCGGTTTTTCGACGAGCGTCGCTTACCAGCCTCCGGAGGGTCGCACTGGCTCCACCACGCTGGGATGAAAGCCATTGCCACTGTTCCGGAAGAAGGGTAACTTCTCTGGAAACAACGCCAATTTTAGGTCTTCCTGCTGTCAAAGGGGGAGTAGAAGAGATCTCCGCAAGATCATAATCAACCAATTGACCATTTTCGAGATTGAAAATCAGAATTCCCTGCTGATTTTCCCGGGGAATCTTTTTAATTGAATTGATAATTTCGTTAAGTAACCCCCTTGTTACTATTTTGTTATCTTTAAGTGCTACATAATCAAAAGCTTTTTCTTCCATAACAAGAACCTTTCTGACACTTATAAGTTCGTGCATCAGGATTTTACCCGGGTAAAATAAAAAGTCAATATTACCCGGGTAAAATTTTGCATTTTTTTTATTTTTCCTGTTGACTGTATATATTGTTTTTCATATATTACTGCTCGCCCTGAGGAATCAGGATGCCGGTTTAGCTCAGCAGGTAGAGCAAGCGGCTGTTAACCGCTAGGCCGTAGGTTCAAGTCCTACAACCGGCGCCAACCCGTCCACGGACGGGTTTTTTTTTGCCCAGGGGCGCGAATGCTGCGCATCCTATACCCCTGGCTATTGAATATAGCGTCATTTCATGACTTACGGCTGCGGGCCGCTGGCCCGCACCCTGCTTCCTTGCTGTTAGACTTCGCCCCGGGCTTTTATACGGGAAGTGGCTTCGTACAGGGGTTTTATGAGTTTTGCGAGTTTAATGCCTGGCCCCATCGCTACAAAACTAGTTAGTTCGTGTCCTGAATTTCAATTTTTATCAAAATTGAGCATGTTTAGGAAAACATGCTATTCAGAACACTGCAATAATTTCAAGGTCTTCATTCTTAATGTCCTGTGCCTGAATTCGGCGTAAACTTGAAAACTTGGTATTACAGGACATTAACTAAGTAGTTAAAATGATAAAACAGTATACAGGGAGACAAATCGTAGATATAAACGTGATTTTGCAACAGACTGCTCTTAAAGAATGAAAAATTTAAATTTAAACAACAATGAAAGTGACGGAATATCCCTCGTATGCCGATTGACGCCGAGGGGCCGTATTGATGTTCAGGCTGAATCTTCAGGGGAAAACCCTCTGCTCTCATGCAAAGTTGCTGATCGGATCATTGAGGCTTTTAATACTGGCCGAGGAGTTGGAGTCCTGCATCTTGGAGTAGCAGAGCTTTCCACCGTTTTGCCTCCTGCTCTCTCGTACTGGCGCGATATAGGACGGGCGTTTTTAGGGCGCCTCTGTGGATCACTGGATCCGACAGAACCTGAAATTCTGGTTATTCCCGAACCGGAAGAGGATGAGTTATTGACTCTACTTCTATCGGCTCCTCCAATGCAGGGTGCAGAATTTCTTAATACCGAATTACTTGGCGAAATATGGACAGATACTGGTATCGCTCTTGCAGGCGAAGTTAAAGAATTTGACGATGGTGTTCAGGGGTATCTTAAAAAGCACAATTCTCTGTGGAACGTAGTAGGGCGGGTTTGTTTCCATCTGGCGGAAAACAAACGCGACCCTGAATATCCTTTTGCCTTTATAGCCACCTACGTTCACAAAATCTCCAAACAAGCCAAATTGCAACATGTTCCATTAGGCCATGCACTTAAAGAATATAGCGGAGCGCGGAATAGGAAGAAGTTGCTGAATCTTCTGGCACCCCTTTCCCGGGCAGCTGAACAAAGTGAGTTCATTCGCGACCTGGTCGATTCAGGAGACATCTACCACCCTCTTTCCTGGACTCCTGTGGAAGCACACAAATTCCTTTGTGAGATTGCGTTGTATGAGCAGGCTGGCTTATTGGTGCGCATGCCTGACTGGTGGAGCTCAAAAAATAAACCAAGGCCTAGAGTTTCTGTTTCAGTAGGTGATAAGGCACCTTCAACCCTCGGAATAAATGCACTTTTGGATTTCGATGTAAGCCTGACCCTTGATGGAAAAAAACTTTCCAGACGTGAGATTGATGCCATATTAAAGTCAACTCATGGGCTAGTTCTAATCAAAGGCAAATGGATCGAAGTTGACGGCGAAAAACTGACTCAGATGCTCAAGCAGTGGAATGAAGTACAAAAACAGGCTTCTAATGGGGGAATCACCTTCAGCCAGGCCATGCACATGCTTTCAGGAACCCTCGCCAATAATGAAAGTGAAACAACTCCGGACATGACTCCGGACTGGTCGGAAGTCATAGCTGGAAAGTGGCTCTCTTCCCGACTCGACTCCCTCCGCTCTCCCGATTTGCAAGCCACTGTTAAAGCCAATGCTGGACTCAAGGCTGAGCTCCGTCCTTATCAAAAGTCTGGTGTTCAATGGCTTTCTACCCTGCGAAGTCTGGAACTGGGAGGATGCCTTGCGGATGATATGGGCCTTGGCAAAACTATTCAGGTTCTTGGTTTAATGAATATAAACAAGAAAACTGAAAAGAATGGTACTGACCTGTTAGTAGTGCCCGCTTCTCTTATCGATAACTGGCGTTTGGAAATCGAACGTTTTGCACCCAGACTGCAGGTGCTCATTGCACACCCATCGCACATTCCATCGAATGCTCTAAACGAGTTATCGATAGAATATATCGATTCTCATGATCTGGTAATATCTACTTATGGTACCGTCATGCGAATGGAATGGATTAAAAATCATGTGTGGCGCAATGTCATTCTTGATGAAGCACAGGCTATCAAGAATCCGCTTGCCAAGCAAACAAGAGCCATAAAATCGATTCAGGCCAAGTGGCGATTAGCACTTACAGGTACCCCTGTGGAAAATAGTCTTGGGGATCTGTGGTCCATTTTTGATTTTCTGAATCCGGGTCTGCTCGGGTCTGCCAAAGAATTCAGCAGACTTTGTAAATCCATGGCTGATAGCAATCATGGTTACGCTCCACTTCGTCAGTTGGTTCAGCCCTATATTCTGCGTAGACTTAAAACCGATAAAACTGTCATCGCTGATCTGCCCGATAAAACCGAGGTCACTGCACACTGTCTTCTCAGTAAAGAGCAAATCGCATTATATCAGCAGTCAGTCGATGAAATGAAACAAGCCCTTGAACAGCTTGAAGGTATCGAGAGACGCGGTGTGGTTCTCGCGTTTTTAATGCGCTTCAAGCAAATCTGTAATCACCCATCTCAGTGGTTGGGAGATGGCGCTTACGACCCAGGCGACAGCGGAAAACTTTCACGTCTGCGCGAACTATGTGAGTCTATCGCTGCAAGGCAGGACAAAGTCCTTGTTTTTACACAATTTAAGGAAATGACCGAACCACTATGTGATTTTCTTTCTGGAGTGTTTGGCAATAACGGTCTTGTGCTGCACGGCGGAACACCAATCAAAAAACGGCAGGAATTAGTTAAGAGATTTCAGGAAGACGACCGGGTACCCTTCATGGTACTTTCGCTTAAAGCAGGCGGAACAGGACTCAATCTCACAGCTGCTTCGCATGTTATTCACTTCGATAGATGGTGGAATCCAGCTGTGGAAAATCAGGCTACGGATCGTGCTTTTCGTATCGGACAAAAGAAAAACGTACTGGTACACAAGTTTGTCTGTCAGGGAACAGTGGAAGAACGCATCGACGACCTCATCGAAGGGAAGAAAAAGCTGGCAGGTGAAGTACTTGCACAGGGTACCGAACTATCCATAACTGAAATGAGCAATGAAGAGATAATTTCGATGGTTTCACTTGATTTGAGCAGAGCACTGGAGATTTAGATTATGGACGGATGGGACGATGGTTATTGGCCACCGTATGTTTCGGTAGCTGAAAAACGGAAAAAAGCAGAACAAAATGCAACTAAATTGAAAAAAAAAGGAAAAAGTCTATCGCCGGTTAAAATAGAAGGTCGAAAAATCACGACCACATTCTGGGGAAATGCTTGGTGTGCTAATCTGGAAGCTTACAGCGACTTTTCCAACAGACTTCCCCGTGGGCGTACATACGTGCGTAACGGCTCAGTCATTGATCTTCAAATCGAAAACGGAGAAATAAAAGCAAGGGTAAGCGGTACACGTTTGTACACTATTAATATAAAGATTAAACCACTTCCCGATAAGAAATGGAACGAAATCAAAACCAAATGCTCGGGTCAAATCGAATCACTTATAGAGCTTTTGCAAGGCTCTTTGTCAAAAAGTGTAATGGAGATCGTCACTCGAAAAGGCGATGGTCTATTTCCTTCACCACAGGAAATCGACATGAATTGCTCTTGTCCCGACTGGGCCACAATGTGCAAACATGTTGCTGCTGCTCTGTATGGCGTTGGTTCACGCCTTGATCTTGAACCCGAATTGCTTTTTAAACTGCGCGGCGTTGATGCAGCCGAGATGATACAAGCTGCTATTGATCAACCAGTGTCTGCAACCCAGAAGCGAAAGGGTCGTGTTCTAAAAGCAGATGATCTTTCATCGATTTTCGGCGTCGATATCAACATGGAAGGAACGTCACCGATCGCACCTTCGCCCATCAAAAGCAGAAGAAAACAAAGCACGACAAAAATTCAAAAATCTGCTGGAAACAATGCGAATATAGAAAACCCAACCAAGCCATCTACCGGGGTCACTGCTGTTGAAACGAAGAAAAATGGAAACAGGAGCAGAACGAAGAAAGAAGTGGAAAAGAAGACCACCGACAAAAAGCCAGCAGCAAAAAAAGAAGTAGAAAATAAAGCCACCGACAAAAAGCCAGCAACAAAAAAAGAAGTGAAAAAGAAGACCACCAACAAAAAACCAGCAGCAAAGAAAGACGAGTAATGCTCACAAATTAGATCGTTTCCTGAATAAAGGATCGAAAAGTGAAAAGTGTATGTTTTCATCAACCATTTGTAATTATGCTTTGATGTTGAACGTTTATGACCTGATCCTGATCCTGTTTGCCTGTTTAAAATTTCAGATAAACAGGAATTCAGTAGCAGGAACAGGGAGGCAATTTTTGCTTTGCAAAAATGCAAGGGGAAAACAGGGG
>JAHJMN010000108.1 GCA_018821305.1 Myxococcota bacterium | reverse complement strand
CCGCGAGACAAACGCAAAGGACCGCGAGACAAACGCAAAAAGCCGCGAGACAAACGCAAAGGACCGCGAGACAAACGCAAAAAGCCGCGAGACAAACGCAAAGGACCGCGAGACAAACGCAAAGGACCGCGAGACAAACGCAAAGGACCTCAACGAAAACTGAAGCGACCACTTTCAAAACTGAAGCAGCCGCGACGAAAACAGAAAGGACTGCGACGAAAACAGAGAGGACTGCGACGAAAACAGAAAGGACTGCGATCAAAACAGCACCATCCCCCCCACCAAAATTGAAACAACTACCAGCCTTTCTAGAAAAAATCGGACGTCCGCATTCGCAGCAACCGAGAACCGTCTTGCAACCACAGCCATCATGGAAACGACTGGAAATCGGACATCCGCGTTCGCCAGAACGCCTATGATCCCGGAGCTTCAGCTCCGGGATCATGCGTTTAAATCCCTTTCCTTTTCCCCTTCAGGTGCGCCGCCGCAGGCGGCGCACCTGAAGGGGAAAAGGTGGTGCGTGCGTAATCGAACCCGGCTCTTACGAACCGGGCTGAAAAGCTTGCGCCTGTTAGCACAGGCTCATGATCCGTTCATTTACCGTCGCATGAGGTTTAAGGGGTTGATGTCATACACGTTTATGATCCGTTCATACAACCTCGCATGGGGATTCAGGGGTGATGTGATTCACGTTTATGATCCGTTTATTCAACATCGGCGTTTGGATTAAGGGGTCGAGGTCATTGCCGTCTATGATCTAATTATTCAAAGCCGGGGTTTATAATCAGGGATCACACCAGGTCATTCACGTCGATGCGATTACAAAACGTCGGAACCTCCGCGTTCGCCAGAACGCCTATGGATAGCCCGGAGCTTCAGCTCCGGGATCAGGCGTTCACCTCCATCTCCTTTCCCCCTTTAGTTGCGCCGCCGCAGGCGGCGCAACTAAAGGGGGAAAGGGTGGCGTGCGTAATCGAACCCGGCTCTTACGAACCGGGCTGGAAAGCTTTCGCCTGTGCAGGCACAGGCTCAGGATCCGTTCATTCAACGGTGACGTTTGGATTCACAGGTGATGTTATTCACTGGGCAAAAACCGCCCGTATAATAGTTCCATAGAAACAACTCCGAGTCATGATGGGCATCTCCTCCCCCCTCCATAAAGAAGACACCTCCGAAGTTTAAGTTATTCGGATGGTATTATGCAGTTACTTACAAAACATTCAGTTGCTCAATAAAACGAGGGGCTTACTATTATTGATGTTCCGGGTCTCAGAAATACTACTGTGAATGACTTAAATTATCAATCGCAACATAAGTTTAGTTAGATTACCCAAGTGATATTTCATCGTTCAAAGCTAAAAAATCGCTTTTTGAGTTTACAAGTATTAAAATCTGATTAAAACTAACATAAGTTAGGTTTAAAAGGTATATTGTGATGAGTTACAAAATCTTTTCTATGGACGCAGTTGATTGGTTAAGAACTTTACCCAGCGATTCAATTGATCTTGTAATTACAGATCCACCATATGAGTCTCTTGAAAAACATAGAAAAATTGGGACAACAACCAGACTCAAAGTTTCCAAAGCTTCCAGTAATCAATGGTTTGATATATTTCCAAATTCTCGTTTTCATGAACTTTTCATCGAAATTTTTCGGATTTTAAAAAAGAACACGCACTTTTACTTATTTTGTGATCAAGAAACTATGTTTGAAGTAAAACCTATTGCTGAAAAAATTGGCTTCAAATTCTGGAAGCCATTGGTTTGGAACAAAAAGAAAATTGGAATGGGTTACCATTACCGAGCCCGATATGAATTCATTCTTTTTTTTTGAAAAAGGAAAACGGAAATTATCTGATTTAGGCATTCCCGATATTTTAGAATGCGATCGTGTGTTGCATGGATATCCGACTGAAAAACCAGTAGAAATTTCTGAAATTTTAATTAAGCAGTCCTCAAATGTAAATGATATTATTATTGATCCTTTTATGGGTTCATGCAGCACAGGTGTCGCTGCTTTAAAGAATGACAGAATTTTTTGGGGTAATGACATAAGTCCTGTTTCTATTGAACATTCCGAAAAAAGGTTACTTGAAATAGTAAAAGATACACAAATAGATAAACCCAATTTTAATAATGAAAGAAGTTATTCTTCAACTGGTCAGTTTTATCTTTTTTAAGTTTTCAAAAAGCTTATTTATACAAAGAGGAAGAACGTACCTATGAGCAGTGAAAAAATCAATACCGGTTTATTATATAAAAAAATAATTGGTAGTTATATTTTACAAAATTTTTCTGATCGAAAAATAAAAATATATGATGAAGTTTCTATTGGCAAATCAATTATTGGTAAAAATAGAAAAGTAGATCTCGTTGTTTTTTCTGAGGAAAAAAATTCGGTTTTTTTAATCGAATGCAAGTATCAAAATACTCAGGGAACGGCAGATGAAAAAATTCCCTACACTCTGCAGGATATGGCATCAATACCTTTACCTGCAGTAGTAGTTTATACTGGAAAAGGCTTTTCTGAAGGTATACTTCACATGCTTCAGGCTTCGGAAATTGCCGCGTTCTGTCTACCTGATGAAAGTCTTAATAGATCAAAAAGTACACTCGAGTTAGATCATTTTTTAGCTATGCATTTCAATTGGTTTGATTTGGTTTTAGATGAAAAAAGTCTCTTGGAATCCAGTCAACTAAATCAATATGTTCATGATCACATTGAGCAGTGGAAAGAAATAAATAAAAGTGACAATTAATATATGAGTGTTTCGTTTAAAACGATCGTCGAACTCTTAATTAAAAATTGAACCTTTTAATTATTACAAAAATTGAATAAAATATTCACTTTTTAGATTTCGATCCTTTTACTCCGCAAGCTGTCTAGACCGCTTCATTAGTAATACGATTGTGAATCATTTTAAAGAAATACTTCAGGAAAGAGCCCCTGTTTGCCTGATCCTGTTTCTGATTCCCTGTTTCCTGAATTTTTACAGGCAGTCAGACAAACAGGATCAGGATCAGGATCAGGGCGTAAGCATTCAATATCAAAATAATATTACAAAAACTGTAATCATATATTCAGTTTTCAGTTTTCGATCCTTTTACTCCGCAAGCTGTCTAGAATGTGTGAGCCAAGTTTTTGTTCTTTTTCCGGTGTTTCTTTTTAGTGTCGGAAGGTTTGCATTAAGAATCGCGTAATTCCGTTTTTATTATGATCCGCGGATTCAGCGTCGCGTGGGGATTGATGGAAGGGGGATTTATTCACATTTTTGGATGCGGACCATTTCGGAGAAGCTGAACGTTCCTTTATTGGCGTAACGACCGCCGCCTAGATAAGGTTCGGTGTATTCAAAGGATCTTGCGCGGCACCATTTTTCGCCGGCTTTCTTGTAAAGTACGGCACCACCGCGGGATCGGCGCAGAGGTATACCGGTAACAGCGTGTTTTACAAGGGTATATCCATCGCGATACATTTTAACTTTCTTGAATGTGTTGCCTGCTTTCCAGTTTTTTCGGATTTCTGACCGAACGTAACCGTCGATTTTCCCAGCGGAATGCTTGTATCCGGCGTCTCTCAGTATAGACTTTTTCGCTTTGTTATTCAGAATTACAAGAGCTTTAGCAAGAATACCTCGAATTTTTGCAAGAACCACGGAATCATCGAGGGTGACACCGGCGGCAGCACTGTATTCAGCTATGGTGGTTTTGATTCGATCCGTCAGGAGGGTGGGTTTTAAGATCCAGTCTGCGGTCCTTGAGAAGATGAAACCTGATTTATTCAGAAGAATATCAACGGCATCGTCAATCTGTCCGAGCCATACTTTTGCACTTCCATTTACGGCGGCGGTGAGTCCTGTTCTGATAAGTTCATCACTTTTGTTCACCAGCATGCACCATGTGCCGAATTTTGTTTCAATGCCCAGGGAATAGTGGCGATGGTTTTTAATACCTTTGAACTCGCCATTACATGCAGCTTTAAGAGTATTGATTTTGCTTTTAAAATCCGCGAAAGCACTGGAGGTCGCGGGGCCCGAAGATTCGTCTCTCCAGGATTTCTTATTTTTTCGTTTTCCTTTTTGTGTTGCTCCTCTTCCAAGCATAAACGCAAGGGCGTTATAATTCGGGTTGGCGTTTATTTCATTAAGGATTTTAATAACTGACTGGTAGTGGATACTGCCGTATTTCTTTTTGAAAGCGAAGTGAAGGGCTTTATCGGCGGCATCATTACCGGATTTGTTTGAAACCCGTGCTTTGATTATCTGAAAGTGATCACTGAGAGCTTTAAGTTGCTGACCCACAGCCTGAACTTCCGGCTCTCCACGATCAGAAGAGGGAATGCGGTTAAAATTGGAGATTGCTCTTCCAAGGTTATTGTTGAGGTTTTTAAAATGAGATTCAACGGCTCTTGTTACGGGGCCTGATTCATAAGCTTTAATGACTTTCAGCCCGGAAATCGAAATTGTGCTTTTTGCGCTTCTTAAATAACGGGCGCCGTTTCGGGAAATGGCCCCTGCTTCACTTACTGTCAGAAAGGCTGTCAGTGAAGTAATAACAATAAAAACAGTTAGCTTGCAGTTCATAAGGTTTGCCTCCGCTTGAAATGTTTTAACCCACAAAATGTGAATCGGATTTGTTAGTTAGCATTATTGCAGGGTAAATAAGAGTATGTCAAGGATTTATTGTGTGGACTTTATTTTTTAAACAGGGGTGAAAACAAAAGGGCTATCAAACAGAGAATACCAATTCCCGTAGTAAATATGCCGAAAGAAGGCGTTTTTACAACATCGGAATAACTGAATGCGGCAAAAAGCCCGGAAGCTGCAGAGGAAATTATTATTGATGTAAGGGGTATGGCGAAATGGACTAATTTCCCGTGCAGAGGTTTTCCTCGAAGTTTCATTGTGACCAGAACGATGATAAACGCCATTGTGAAAATATGAAACAGGGCTGCCACGAGTCCATAATAAGCCTTGAGTTCGGCTCTCTTTTTTTCTTTGCTGAGTTTATAAATAAATTCAGTGCTTGCTATTGAATTTTTCCTCGAATGGAATTTAATCTGCTTTCCCATCCGGTTAATTTTCTCAAAATGGCTGCGATGCTGCACTTTGTTGGTAATCCGGCGGCAGTTTCCTTTGCAACTTCTGTCCATGGAAGAAAAGAGTAGTTTTTCAGAATTGTGGTGAGTTACAGTATAATCATTTCGAGTGCTTGATGTCTGTCCTGTCCACCAGGGAAGAACACTTATACTTAATGAGATCATAAGTATGCCGGTTGCAAACAATGAGAGAGATATTATTTTCCCGTTTTTTGTCATGTAAAACTCCTGTGAATCTTTTCAACACCTTACGGTTACTGTCCTGAGCAAAAAATTGGTGAAAAATTTGATTTATCGTATTACAGGACAGTAACTAAATATCAGGTAGTAATCCTCTGAAATATTTCAAGGTTTTTAGCTAAAACATTGCCTTTCAGAGATGATTCAAGAGCTTTAATGTAATGATCTATGGTAACTCCTGGAATGATGCTGTGTTTTACGATATTAGCGAGTACTACCACATTCTGCATACGCGTATCCGGGAGATCCTTTTCAAAGACCTCAAAGACGCGGATATTGCGTTTTCCAGCTTCGGCAACGATTACTTCCGGTGTTATGGTACCCTTGCGGTTTAATCGAACTTCAAGGGGTTGCCACTCGGTTCTGTAATAAATAAGAGTTCCATCAGATCGAAGATATTTTTCCATTCCCCGGAGGGCTTCATTAATTTCGAGAGCAACAACTAAGTCAGCTTTTCCCGGCGGAATCAGGGGAGAGAAAATATCTTTGCCCACGCGAAGGAAACTTTCGACGGTGCCACCGCGCTGAGCCAGTCCGTGAGTATCAACAGCTCGAACATCGAGGCCTGCATTGTCTCCCGCTAAAAGCATAGCTTCACTTAAAAGTCCAATACCCTGACCTCCAACACCGGTGATATAAATATTGAAAAATTTCATTTTACTTCTCCTTTTCCGGGGTACTCGATGGCATGGACGGGACAGGTCTGCAGGCAGCTTCCATCACCAATGCACAGGTCTTTATTAACTGTTATGCTCATATCAGCGTTTACGTAGAATGATGGGCACCCGAAGGAACTGACACACACATTGTGTTTATCACATTTATCCTGATTGATTTGTACCTGTTTGGGAGAATATGCGCCTTTACGTCGCTGGTCTCTCGTGTATTTGAGCATGCATGGATGTCTGGCTATAACAACATTGAATCCTTCTTCATCCATCGCTTCTTTTACAAGAGTAGTCAGGCGAGATTGCTGGTAGGTATCAACTTCGCGAACTTTGATTCCGTAGCTTTCAAAAACCGCCCGGGGCGTGATTTTCAATGTTTCGCCATCGAAATTTTCTCCAACGCCGGGATGATTCTGATGCCCTGTCATGGCTGTTGTGCCGTTTTCCATGAGGATCAAAGTCATGTTATGATTATTGAAAACAGCGTTTATAACGCCCGCTGCTCCCGCATGGAAAAATGTGCTGTCCCCCATGAAAGCAACGATTTTTCTTGATTTATTGAAAAGGGACAGGCCAGCACCAATGCCGGGAGATGCTCCCATACATAAAAGAACCTGGCCCACTTTATATGGCGGCAAAAATCCAAGAGTATGACACCCGATGTCTGCCACAGTGATGTCTTCCGGGGCCAGGGCCTTTTTAATAGCAAAAAAGGCGCTGCGATGACCACAACCGGGGCACATCTGCGCGGGGCGGGCAGGAGCCTTGACAGCCATTGGCGCTGGAAGAATCGGTGTGGGCAGAAGGTCTTGCCACGTGCGTGTGAGGACTTCATAAACCTTTTCCGGTGTGTACTCATGCTGCCAGTCGTCAAAATTGATTTTGCCGATGATCCGCACTTTAATACCTTCATCAAAAGCAAGAGTTTTAATATCTTTTTCGAGAACGTCATCGAGTTCTTCAAGTACTTTGACTTCTTCATGAGTGGCTAAAAAGTCTGCTATGGCTTTTCGGGGAATAGGATGAACCATCCCAAGTTTGAGGATATCCGGCTTTTCCTTTGCATTTTCAAGAACATCCATGAGACTCAGGAATGGCAGGCCGCAGGTAATTATTCCCCTCTTTTTATTACTGTTGTCGATGAGGGAAATATGATTTTCCGCCTCGACAGCTACGGATTGTAGTTTTTCAAGGGCCATGCGTTTCATGGGATGAACTTTACTTGTAATAGGGATGTAATTACCCAGCGTAGGATCAAAACCCGGTGTCATGTCGTGGGGTATGGGATCATAACTTCCGAAATTTACACGAGATTTAGCATGGCAGACATGAGTCGTGAGGCGCAGGATTACGGGCATCTGCTGTTTTTCCGCAAGTGCAGCAGCCTTAATATACATTTCATAGACTTCCTGCGGATTTGCCGGTTCAAAAACCGGAGTATAAGCAAGATGAGCATAATGTCGGTTGTCCTGCTCATTCTGGCTGGAGTTTGCTCCGGGATCATCTCCTAAAACTACAATCATGCCGCCTTTTAAAACCATGTGGGCCAGTTGAACGAAGGTATCCGCTGCCACATTCAAGCCAACACTTTTAAAGAAAACACAACTCAGGTGCCCGTTGATGGAAGCGCCGAAAGCCACTTCCGTTGCAACTTTCTCATTTGTGGAAAACTCGAAATAAAACGGACGTTCAGATAGCGGAATTGATGAAATGAACTCCGCAATTTCCGGAGTCGGGGAACCGGGATAGGAAGTAACGACCCTTGTGCCTGATTCCACCATCGCGCGGACAATTGCTGCGTTTCCCATCATAATTGAGGAAAAAGCTTCTTTTTGAAGGTATTTTGAGACTGTACTCATACTAACTCCTTTTCAGTTTTATTCATGATAGAAGAATAAACTGTAAAAACTGTCAGACGTAAAAAACTCTTCCCCATGGGCCTGTTTTTTCACTTCTGGCGTTTATATTCCTGTCGAAATTTGTAATAGATGGAACCACAAAACGTAGCTCGGGCCCGGGTTTAATATCGAAAACCAGTTCCGGTTCGTAAAGGTCTCCGTCAAGGGTGCATGGTTCCGGAGTTTCCAGTTCGAGTCGGACTGATGTCGTCATATGACGTTCAAGCCCCTTGAGTTCTTTCATTGAACCGGCCCACAGATGTCCCAGAATTGGAAAAGTCTGAAGGAAGTTGGAATCTACAAAGAGCGTTTCAAAATTATCCTTCTGCCAGCCAGCCCGGGGAAAGCATCGCCATCGCAGAGCCAGTTCTTCGGCAAATGAGCAAAAAATTGTGTGAATAGTTTCATTAAATATGGGCTCAGAGCCATTCACGGAATATTTCATGGGCACCGGTTTGAAAAGTTCCCGGGCCTTATCTCCTTTTTTTATGCCGTCCCAGGCATAATCCGCTAAAAGTGTGACAGCGTTCCAGTGGCTTGTTCCCCGGGCATAGTGCCTCTGGAGGTATCTAGGAGGAACTCCGAGGCCGAACATGAAACTGTAGTGTTCATTCACCTTCAGAAGATTGCGTCGTATGGTTTTAATCGGGATATTATGTGTGTACATGGTCTGGACCTGGAGCATTGTGGTAATTGAATTACCCGTAATTCCGAGGGATTTGGGCACCATGTTCTGAGTTCCGCTGGGTAAAAGCAGCAGTGGGGGCAACTTTTCCGGAGAAAAAGCTTTCAGTAGTTTTTCAATAGTGCGATGTGCTGTGCCGTCGCCTCCGGATATTGCAATGATATCAACTTCCAGGTTGATGAAATCCTGAAGGGCCTTGTCCACATCCTCCAGTGTGTAGGTGTTTATCAGTTCTCCGCGCCTGCCGAGAATGAAATTAAGCCGGTTTTTAAGCCAGGGAGCCATTTTATTAAGTCTTGCATTTGCGTTGCTTATGACACCTATTCCAGGCATGTAATCCTCCAGTATAAGCCTATAATTCCCGTTCATGTCCTGCGAAAACTTGAAAATTACAGAGCAGGACAGTCACAGTGAAATTTTCTCGAACTAATATAAGAATAAAAACTCCAGTTTTGCAAGGATCAAACGAGGGAAGGCAAACATCCTGACGTAAAGACTTGAAAAAACTTATTGAGAGGCTATGTTTTTCAAGTTTGTTCGTGTCCAGCAGTTCACTATTGATTCACCGAACACGAACTATTGATGGCCTAAAAAAGTGTATTTCAGGACGAACTATTAAAGTTCACCGGAGAGTTTATTAATGCGAATATTTTTAATGGTTTTAAGTTTTGTTTTTCTTGCTTCCTGCGACAACGATACGGTTCATAATGTAAATAACACTAATAACTCTAATTCCGATGCTGGAATTGACATAGCGGATGTCAGCGATGCAACGGATGGTGGCGATATAATCGAGCCGGAATTTACGGCATCCTTGACGTTCTGGCCCTTGGATATATGGGGAAATTCCCTGCACCTGGATCGGACACAGGTCACCTTAACGGGCCCCGATGGTTTTGAAAGTCTTGTCCCCGAGGTGCCGATGATTATTTCTTTGAGTCACGAGGGAAACTACACCCTGTGTCTGGAATCTATGCAGTTTCATGGAATCTGCACGGATTTTAGCCTGGATTCCTACGGTAATATTTCCCAACTGGGGGAGGATGATTATCCCAATCATGGATTTCTCTATACCAGTGACCCGGACACAACGGACGAAATAAAAAATTACTTTCTTGCCATCGGACTTCCTCATCGCTGGTTTGCGTCAACGGGGCGACCGATTAGGTATAACAACAGTCTCGATCTTCTAATGGACGGAGAACAAGCCTGGATTGATGTTTCTGAAGCTCTCATGGCTGCAACCGACTCAGTTTTAATGGCTACCTGGTGGTGGGAAAGCGATTTTGAACTTATTCGTGAAGGAACTTCCCATATGTACCTGAATGAGACTCAGCGCTGGGAAAATACAGCTCTGGGAATCCTCGAAACCATTGCTGCTCACAAGCGTATTTTAGTTGGCGAGTTCTGGGGCAGCCATGAAATACTTGACTGGATTACCTCCGACAGTGAAATAAAAGCATATGCAGAGAATCCTGCTGATGACATTGAATTCATGGGGCAGGGCAACCCGATGACTGACCAATTCCGTTTTGATATGCCTGTTTTTGATTTTCGCGATCGATTCAATTCAACTTTTCCCGGTAATAATGCGACATTTTCCGATTCCCGCGTGATTCTCAGCGACATTCCGGGAAAGGATGTGGATCTTGCGGATTCTCCAGCTCATATTGCGTTTCAGAGTTCCAGTTGGCATCAGAAGTTCTCAGTAATTGACTCAGATTTAACATATGTTGGTGGAATGAACGTAAAGGGTGCCGACTGGGATACGTCCGCTCATACAGTGTATGAATACAGGCGTATCGCTTTCGAAGCTACTACAGATGACCGCCTTGCAGTATATACGAAAGATGCTGAAACGGATCTTCCTCCACGAAAAGACTATCTTCTGAAGATTAAAGGCCCTGCAGCTCAGGATACAGCAAATATCTTTAAAGAGCGTTGGGATTATCTTTTAGGGGAAGGTGTTTTATACTCTGAAAATTCTACATCATTTTCTGTGTCGACTCAGGTGGCCGCTTCGGGTCCGAGCGATGTACAGATTACAGCTACGATGCCTCCTCCTTTCAGTGAAAACAGTATTCTTGAATCCTGGGTCAATGCATTCAAGAATGCACAGGATTATATTTTTATTGAAGACCAGTATTTTCGGATGCCACACGTCATTAATTACATAATTGACGCAATGAATGCAAACCCCGCTCTGGAACTCATTGTTGTTACTCTCCCTATAAATGAGTGGGTTGAAGGGGGTTGCTACTGGACCTATGAAACTGCAAGGCAACTGAAGGAACTTTTCCCTTATCGGTTTTACACTTTTCAACTGCGCTCATTCGATACAGTGGAAACATGGGGGTGGGACGAGACGGAAAGTCGTTTTACAGATATCTACATTCATTCAAAAATGCTCATTGTTGATGATAAATTTATGAGTGTGGGAAGTTGTAATAAGAATAATCGGGGTATGATTTATGAAGGCGAGCTTAACGCCGCTGTATACGACGAAAAGTGGGTCAGGGCCGAACGTGCCCGCATTGTCAGCAATATGCTTGGTTATAACATATCCCCTGATGATGACTGGATAAACGCCATGTATGTAGCTGCAGAGATAAATGACGATGTTTATTTAAACTGGGAGAATGAGGGTTTCGACATTTCTCTGGATGGCAGCCCACTACCAGCGGAATTTACACCTTCAGGTTTTCTTTACAGTCTGAATTTTAATGATCCCTCGGAGTGTCTCGTTGAGAATGTAAGTCCCGACCTGTTCTAAAGTAAGTCCTTTCCAAAAATTTCAGGACACGAACTACCTGTTGGAAATCCATACGTCATTTCGGAGATTCAAAGCCATGTTTTCCGAATAAGAACCGCCTGTTACCAGTAAATGTCCGGAAATCTGACTGCAGGTATGATACGCTCTCTCAAACGGCGCGTTTTCCGCTTCGATATAACTCCATGACATGCCATGGGTGGAAAATAGAATGTCATCGTAATTGCCATTTCCTCCAATGATAAAAATGCCATTTCCAGGACTGACACTGCAATGACCGTATATGTTGTCCGGAAGGTCCGCATGCTGCTCCCAGGAAACAGCGTCGGCCGTTGACCAGACATCCCTCAGGTAGCTTTCATTGTAAACGTGGCCTCCGGAAATCCATAATCTGCCGTTGTACACCGTTGCTCCGTGGTGAGCCCGGGGTGCAAAGGGTGGCGTGGGCAATAACTCCCAGTTGAGGCCATCTGCAGTTTTCCATATTTCATTAAGTCCGCCGTAATCAACACCGCCGATAACAAACAACTCTCCGTTAAAAACCGAACATGTCATGCCTTTACGTTCGCCGAATGCATTATCCGGAGTAACATCTTCCCAGGTTGTTCCGTTAGTAGATCTCCAAACGTCATTGAAGTAATCCGTATTGTTATTGCCCCCGATGATGTAGATGTAGTCAGAAAACCACACCATACAATGGGCAGTGCGGGCGGGCCATGGGGCACCATTCGTGAGAGAAATCCATAAATCGGCGTCAGAAGAAGTCCAGACATCGGAAAGAGCAGTAGGAGTGCCTTCACGGCTTTCAAAACCTCCTGAAATGTATATTCGACCAGTATTGGAAACGGTAGCAGCGTGGCCAGCCCTTGGTGACCACTGGGCAGAGGATGTCAGAATGACCCAGTTCTCTCCCGTGTCGGGTTTTGAGACGACTTCTTCCTTTGTACATGAGTAAAGAATGAGGACTGAGATTAGAAATATAAGACAGTTTTTTCCGGACACAGTGAACAATCTTTCATAATCATATTTAAAATTACTGAAAATATTAAAAAAACTTGTTGAAGAGGAACCTCTTACAACTATACTTTATAATGGACAGTGAAAGTTTTACAATGTCAAAGTCTGAAAAGATAAATATAAATTAGCTTATGAAGAAAGGATTATCCCATGAAAACTAACAGTAATTTCAATATCAAAAAGGTTCAACGCACCTCGAAACCTGCATTTCCCACCCGGTCTTCCGCAATCAAATTCCTGACACTTGGAGCTGCTTCCCTTACTTTTGCCGCCGCAGGTTGTCACTTTGTCTTTGAGGAAGACACCTGTGAAGAGCCTGGATTTTCCTGTGCTACTCCCCATGTCGGTGAGTTTTGCAATGAAAACCTTGAACGCACAATTGTAAATTGTTGGGATTACTGTGAAAACGGATACGACATTGTTTTAGATGCAACTTGCACCGGGAATGCTGAAAATCCATGCTCCTGCCGGTATGACACCATCGACGGCATGATCGGTGAGTGTTACGATGGCGATTTCTACTGCCTTGAAGACGGAATATCGTGGTGTGAAGCTACTGGTGGGGATTACGGCTATTATGAGACCCGTTCCTGTCAGGATCACTGCACCGAGGAATTCGGGCCGGAGTTTGTAAGTCATGGGGCATGCAGCAACGAAAACCCTGAAAACCCGTGCAACTGCGAATATGACATAATCGACGGTGACATGCCCGCCTGCACCCCCGGTGAGTTCTACTGTACCGAAGCAGGAATTGAATGGTGCGTTCCCGGCGGCTATGGCTACTTTGAAACCCGCACGTGCACTGATCACTGCAAAGTAGAGTTTGGCGATGAATTCGTAAGTTATGGGGACTGCAGTCTTGATAACCCTGAAAATCCATGCAACTGTGATTATGATGGTATTGATGGCGGAATGCCGGCTTGTACACCCGGCGACATGTACTGCGCTGATGATGCTACTTTAGCTGTATGCCAGGACAATGCTTATGAATATGTAATGGTGGATTGCAATGATAAATGCCTCGCAGATTTCGGGGCAGGTTTTGTAAGTGAAGGCTGTTTTTCGGCGGTTTCCGATAATCCCTGCGGCTGCACAAACGAACAGTAATCTTTGTAAATCCCCTAAATTTAAAAAAATTATATCTCTGATTCTCTCTTGAGAAATCAGACACAACCAAACTTTTAGAGGTTTAACGCTATGAAAAAATGGTATGAAGAACTTTTCACAAACTATGGTCGAACATATGATAACGAAGTATTTACGAAGGGGACCATTGGTGAATGTGATTTTTTAGAAAAAGAACTGAATTACGATAAGAGTCTGAAGATTCTGGATATCGGGTGTGGCACAGGGCGACACAGTATAGAATTAACTATGAGGGGCTATTCTGTTACCGGAGTTGACTTATCTGCATCTCAACTGGCTGTAGCAAAGGAGAAAGCTGAAAAGCAGGGGCTCAAGATTGATTTCCGGAAGGAAGATGCCCGGAATCTACCTTTCAATGCAGAGTTTGATGCAGCAATTATGCTTTGTGAAGGGGGATTTCCCCTTATGGAAACCGATGAGATGAATTTCGAGATACTATCCGGAGCTGCATCTTCTTTAAGAAAAGGTGGAAAACTGATTTTTACAACTCTAAACGGTCTTTTTCCACTGTTTCATCAGGTTAAGGATTTTCTAAACGCTGATAAACCTGATGGCAATGCAAGTTATGGAGAGAGTAATTTTGATCTCATGACTTTCCGGGATCACAGTTCTATTACCTATACGGATGATGACGGAAAAGAGAAAACTCTTACCACAAACGAACGCTATTATGTTCCATCAGAGATTACATGGATGCTTAAATCACTCGGATTTACAGATGTTTACATATGCGGAGCCCGCCTCGGTGAGTTTTCAAGAGAACATACGCTCACGACAGAAGACTATGAAATGCTCATAATTGCCCGCCTTTAATCCGTTTGCTAATCGGTTAATGCGTATCAATTGATATTGTTAACAAAAACTAAATGAAGTTATAAGGATTTAAATATTTCAGGTAATCAGAAGCAGATTCAGGAACAGGCAATCAGGGGTCATTTATATTCAGCAAAGCATTACTTTATAAAGAATTACACACTCATGCGCTGGCTTTTTAGTCAAGGGCGACGGGCAATTTTGCCCGGAACCCGCACGTCATGAAATGACACCATCTTGGAGTAGCCAGGGGTGAGGGATGCAGCGCATCTGAACCCCTGGTCAAAATGCGCCAAAACCACAAGCCATGTAATGGCGGCCCAGTCAATAAGCAAATTAAATCATTCCTTTAAAGTAAACACCCTGCTCCTGACTGCTTGCATTCCGCTGTGCGAAATTGCGTGCCTGTTTTCCTGAATTTCTGTCTGCCTGTAATTATCATACAAGATTGTATTTATTAATTATTTAGTTACTGTCCTGAACCTGTTTCTGATTACCTGTTAAAAAATTTCAGGTATTCAGGTAAACAGTAGCAGGATCAGGATATCAGGGGCTCTTTCCTGAAGCATTTCTTTAAAATGAGTCACAATCGTATTACTAAGGAAGCGGCATAGTTGATATTGTTTATAAAAACAATATCATTGATAAAAACAAGGACGCTAACCGAGCAGCATTGATTTTAGAACAGAAATTCGAAAAAATCAATTATACCAGCAAAGACCCCATACTGTGCCGGTGACATATTGCCAGTCAGTGAACTCTCGACAGTAACGTCCATTTGGGCAGTTGTCATTAACGGCGGGGTAACAGAGATTGAGGCAGACACTTGAATATCCACCATCTGTGCAATAGAACCCCTGAGCGCAGTCATTAGGACCATTGCAGGGAATGCCGGAAGTTTTTGTGCCACCGGTCTGGAAACATCGGGGGACAAAACCGTTAGTTTTGTCTATATAACAATGTCCGGAAGCGCAGCCTGCTCCCGTATAGGGATCACAATCGCCACAGTAGGATACCCCGAAACATTCGGAATCCAGACAGTCAACGTCTCCATCAGCATTATTATCAATATAATCATCGCAAATTTCCACAATACAACCGGCACTGCCGGAACAATCGGAGTCAGCACAGTCAATATCGCCATCGCTGTCGTTATCGATGCCGTCGTTGCAATTAGTTTCCGGATTGCAGTAGGGTGAAGCGTCGCAGTCAGAATCATCGCAGTCGAAATCGCCATCGCCATCGTTATCGAGGTTGTCGTTGCAGTTGCTTTCCGGATTGCAGTAGGGTGAAGCATCGCAATCGGAGTCATCACAGTCGAAATCGCCGTCGCCGTCGTTATCGAGGTTGTCGTTGCAGTTGCTTTCCGGATTGCAGTAGGGGGAAGCATCGCAGTCGGAGTCATCGCAGTCGAAATCGCCGTCGCCATCGTTATCAAGGCCATCGCTACAGTTAGTTTCAGCTTGCGGGTCACACTGGGGTGAACTACTGCAGTCAGTGTCCTCACAGTCGATATATCCGTCGCCGTCGTTGTCGATCATATCGTTGCAGATGGTTTCTTCCGTTTCATTACAAACCTGATGAGTAAAGCAGTCCTGATCTTCGCAATCAAGCCAGCCGTCGTTATCGTCGTCAATGCCGTTATTGCAGATTTCTCTCAAAGTACATTCATCAGCACAGTCAGAATCGTCGCAGTCAGCATAGCCGTCGCCGTCGTCATCAATGTTATTGTCACAAATTTCATCAGTCTGACAATTGGCACTGGCAGCACAGTCTGTATCGTCGCAATCGATGGCGCCGTCGCCGTCGTCATCAACTCCGTTGTTGCAGTTTTCCTGAGAATTGCACTGAGCGGTACAGTCAGCATCGTCGCAATCTACAAAGCCATCGCCGTCGTCGTCAACACCATTATCGCAGTTTTCAACCGGGTTGCATTCCTGCTGGCAGTCCATGTCAAGGCAGTCGATGAAGCCGTCGCCGTCATCGTCGATGCCGTTATCACAGATTTCCGCCAGGTGTCCTATGCCGTCAGTTGAAAAGCTGCACCCGGTACCAATCAAAAAAATAACTAGAATTATTGCAGATTTTCTAAACATGGTATTACTCCCCTGTAGGGATTTTATTGCAAATCCAAGGAAAATCCAGTATTGTATTCCCCTGAATGTAACTTTTCATACAGATTTTTGGGTTTTAGTTTGATATGGATGGAAAAAAACAAAGGAAAAAATCGGAAATCCTGAAAAGAGATCTGCTTGGCCTCCTTATTACCCTGAGTTTTATATTTCTCACCCTGATTATAGGTCGCGTTATCTGAGAAATTATCGCAATTACACGACAATTTCTGTCCTTTTCTCATAAATTCCAGTTGACATAAAAAGTCTCAACTTTTATAAAACATGAGCCTTGTTTCGGGAGTACTGAACGCTTTCGGTTGTCGTTTCCCGGGCTTTGGCTTTCGGTGATTTCAAATGATGGACTTTAAAACAGATTGCAGGCAGGTAATTGAAACATTTCCGGATATTTTTCTCGAAATTGGCCGTGATTTAAAAATTCATTTCTGGAATGAAACTGCTGTAGAAATACTGGGTTACACCAGAACTGAAGTTGAACATCAACATTGTGAAGAAGTTCTATGCCATCTTGATGAAAACGGGGAAAAACTCTGCGGAACATCTCATTGTCCAGCACGCATGACTACAGGTGAGCCGGTTACAGGGAAGTATTATATACGCCTCAAATCCGGATCATTGCTACCGTTCACCGGGAAGACATGGTCTGTAAACGGTGGCGAAACTGTGCTTCATTTTCTATCTGATGCAACCTGGCGCAGTGAGCTCGAATCAAAAGTACAGGAACTTGAAAAGCTGGCGCTGATGGATAACCTCACAGAAATTGGCAACCGGCGATACGGAGAGCTAAGCCTGGATAAAAACATGGATCGATTCAAAAGATACGGGGATCCTTTCGGAGTACTGTTTCTTGATATCGATTATTTTAAAAATTTCAACGATACTTACGGACACGAAACCGGTGATCGAGTGCTCAAAATGGTGGCCCTTGTGTTGAAATACAGCATTCGACCTTCCGATACGATAACCCGGTGGGGGGGAGAAGAATTTCTCGTGATTCTTTCAAATATTACGCCGGATTATATCGAAAACATCGCACGGCGTATCAAAAACCTTATTCATAAAGCTCACGTTAATTTTGATGGTCGATTTCTCAAAATTACTGCATCCATCGGTTATGACATCATTAAAGAAGGTGATACCGTGATCGACCTCCTCGCGAGAGCTGACTCCTACCTGTATAAAAGCAAGGAAATGGGTCGCAATCTCATCACAGGATCTTTCGGCACCATAAAATAATACGGTTTTTAGATTCCGAAAACCGATCCATACCGCTTGCGGAGTAATACGATTGTTGTTGGATTTTAGAGAAAAGCATCAGGAAAAAGACCCTGATTGTCCTGTTTCTGCTACTGATTTCCTGATTCCATGATTTTTTTAGCAGGGACTCAGGTAATCAGGCAAACAGGATCAGGATCAGGTCGTAAGTATTCAATATCAAACCATAATTACAAATGGTTGATGAAAACATACACTTTTCACTTTTCAATCCTTTTATTCTGTAATCGGTCTAATTTGAGGGCAGGGTGTAGACTAAAATAACGGGAGGGCGGTCGTAGTCGCCCACTTGACCGGCATTTGCCAGGGCGATATAAAGCGTGCCCGTTTCATCATCCAGGGTCGCTCCGATAATGCGATGGTGCCCGGCATCGTCGAAGGGAAGTTCCCAAATCCCGTATGCATAAGGTCTCGGGTCGAAAAGGTTTTCCGCCGCAAGGATTTCATCAACATCAAAAAGCCAATAATAGTTATACACATCATCGGGATCGTAGGGGCAGGGGCCACCGCAAACGTTGCCGTCAGACTGCACAGCTTTGTAGCCGATACCGGAAGTAAGACCGCCTGTAGAGCCTATTACTGCAAAGGTTCTGGTTCCAGGCACGAAAAATCCATAAACTCCCCGGGACAGGATATTCCACAGAGGTGAAGCAGGTTCAAAGGGGCCTTCCGTGCCCTGAGCAGCGTTTTCAACGGCTCGCTCGCTGAGCATGCCTTCGTGATAGGCAAAATTCATGTAAGGAACTGCCGTAATTTCCGGTGTGACAGAAGCATCGCCGGAGATTATTTCAGCTGGATTGAAAGTCCACAGTGACGGACCGACGCTGTAGCGAGAGACAATGGAATAAACCGATGACCATCCGGTATAATACGTCGCATTGAAATCATTCTGAAAATCCTCAGGTATTCTTCCCATGTAGCCGCCGCAGTGCGCTCGTCCTGATAATTTAAAGAAACCATCTGTTTCCCCAGCGAGATTATCTGCGTCATTTACAATTAATGTAGTATCTGTTGCTGTCCCCCCGGCGTCATACCAGTTTTCCGCATTAACGATGAGGGCGCCGTCAACATAGAGCATGCCCGTCGTCCGGTTGATACCATCGGGATTATCAACGGTTTCAAGAAGGCTCACAAAACCCTGTAACGGTTCCAGAGTTACTGGCAGCTCCGCCGCTGTCGTTCCATTTCCCGGTTCAACTACGGGAAACTCGCCAACAGCTTGTTGATGGTCATGGCCCGCTATGAAAAGCGAGTGATTATCCTGGTTGTAAGCCAGCGTTCCAATGGCATAATCCACGCTGGAGTTGCCGTATGTTCCCGGGGCAAAGCGGAATGCTCCTTGATAATTTAGGTCTTCAATAAGGAAAACCGACGGATTTTCACAAGTCGTTATATCGATCGTACATTCTGAAGTGCAACCGAGGATTCCACCTCCATGACCGAGACTTTCACAGCTTACATTGCCGGTGTCATTTTCGTCGCACTCTTCATCTCCGTTTAAAACGCCATCTCCACACCATCCAGCCTCTTCGCAGGATGCAAGATCAAAAGAGCAATTGCTTGTGCAACTTAAAGTTCCGCCATAATAGCCAAGGGAAGTACAAGACTCACCACCAAGCTCAAGACCGTCACATTGCTCTGTATCGTCGAGAATGCCATTGTTACAAGTGCTTGAAGAGGTGTCATCATCACACCCACCCAACGCTGAAATGAGCGAAATAATAGAAATAATAAAAATTAAGCTCTTCATTCAAAACCTCCGAAGTTGTCATTCCAATTTAAAGTTCGGGCCTGAAAACGTTGCAACGGGGTTTCCTCGCTCGATCTGCAAGTGTTTTGTCCACCTTGACTGTTTTGCCTCACCCAGCACATTACTGTTTGCCTCTGCAATTTTATCAGCAAGGCGAGCAAGGGCAAGTTTTTTATTATTATGTTGAGAACGTTCTTCCATTGCAGTAGTGCTTATCCCGGATGGAATGTGTGTTGCTCTCACTCCGGATTCAGTTTTATTTACATGCTGACCTCCGGGGCCTGAGCTGCGCATGGTTTCATACTTGACATCATTTTCGTTAAAAGTTGAAATTGACGGTTCTTCCAGAACTGAAGTTTCAATGAACCAGTTTTTACGCTTATGGTGGGGTCTGTAGGGGCTTATACATTTCCACAGAATCGACCCTTTGAATGGTTTTATTATTTCAGAGTACTCTGCAGGGACAGAAAAAAGAACAGACTGCAGATTCCCCTTTTTCACCCCTTCACTGATTTCCAGTACATCAATTTTGCTACCAGCACTTTGTACAAGATTTTGTAAATATTCAAAAAATTTAGTCACGGCAAGTTCACATTCATCAGGACCCTGCCCGGATGTTATCTGTATCCACATGATTTCCTCACAACACTGAAGTTCGAATCAGGACGGCAGTATTTTCAAATCCATAATCGCCCTGTCCAAGATTATCCAGATATTCTTCTTTTATGAAATCTTTAATAGTACCTTCCTTGTCTTTTATTCGAAAAAATCCAACTTTCTTATCATTACGGAACCCAATTGCCGACCACTTTCAAGATAATAAAAATCCTCAAAATCGGTTTGAAACTGTGTCCAATCAGGTATTGGGCTCTCCGGGTAATCAGGCGCTCCCATGTGCATGTTTGTTGTATCAGTCAAACACAGCCACTCATATGTTTTCTCTTTTTCCGAAATTTCAGCATGCCTTATTTTTAACATAAGTCTCTCCATTCGCCTGCGTCCACTAACCAGTTGGAGTTCAACAGTATTCCGCTTCTTGAGGAAAAGAATCGTGTTTCCCAATCATGCATGGTCATCGGTATTTTTCGCAGAGCCATATCTTCCGCTACATCCAGATAAGCCGAAACCAGTCGGGTCAGTTGTGCCATTTCATTTTCGGTCAGGTAATTTTTAGCTACGCTGACATCAAACTTCTGAATTTTACCCTTTGGGGCGTCTTTCCAAGTCGTCAATCCCATGTTTTGCTTTTGGTGATTTGCCCGGTCGATAATCACTTCGGCGGCTGTCTGTCCATGAATAGCCCAATGTAGCTTGTTTTGTACTGTGGCAAAAAAACGTTTGGTGGCTTGAGCGGTTACGTCGTAGTCGATGGACGTGGCGTAGATGTCGGTGATCTTCTGATAGAACTTGCGCTCACTCAGACGGATTTCCCTGATGCGCTCCAACTGTTCTTCAAAATATTGTTCCGTAAGAATGGAGCCACCGCTCTTTATCCGCTCGTCATCCATCACATAAGCCTTGATGGTGTACTCTTTAATGACGGTAGTCGCCCACTTTCGGAACTGGACAGCACGTTCCGAGTTAACCTTATAGCCAACGGCGATAATGGCCGATAGATTATAGTGTAAGGTGTTGTAGTTCTTACCATCTGCGGCAGTTATCCGGAATTTCCGGATAACTGAATCTTCCTGCAACTCGCTGTCGGCAAAGATTTTTTTCAGGTGCTCATTCACCGTGCGAACGTTCACATCGTAGAGCACCCCAATCATCTTCTGGGAAAGCCATATGTTTTCATCCGCGTATACTGCCTCGACACCGCCTTTGCCGGTAGCTGCCACAAAGGTCAGGTATTCAGCCGCCGAGGAGCGTACAATGGATGTCTCTTTTTTTCCGAACTTTTGAAATTGCTTACTTTTATCTTTCTTCATAACTTCGGCCCTTCATAATTTGACCAGAAGCTTCGTTTTCGACCATGTGCCTCAATGATCTGCTCTTTGAATGCTTCGTGATGATTAAACCCTTTCCAGTCATCCCCACTTGCCGCCAGCTTATCCAGTTTCTTCAAATAGTTGATACCGTGGGGATAGGCCTTGGTGTACCCACGTTCCAGAATGGAGATAAGCAGGCTACGGTACATCAGACTGGTGACAAAATGTCGGTTTGCTGCCTCCATTGCTTCAAAAATCGACAAAATAACCAACCGGGGTCATTTTTTTATTTTATTTAAAAAGTGACATTTTTCAATATCTGTTTTGCCCATTTTCTCCGCTTTTTGATGAATGTGAACAATTAATCCAATAATAGGTTGGTTGTGGGCGCTGTATATTTGCCTTCAAAAAGAATTTTCACTTTTATTAACTTTTTTTGCTCTTTTTTTTCCATTGGACTTACTTAATCTTTATTGAAGATCTTTCGATTTTAAACTGCGACTTTTGTCTCGTGATGCTTTTCCTCATTTTGGCATGAAACTTGTCATAAAACGCTCCGTTTACATGTGTTTTCAACACTTTATATAACTTTCTTAACCATAAACGGACACTGCTGTCGAAATGAGGTCAAAATGTGCAAACCCAACATGATCGTTCCAGGCTCAACCTACATGGTCACAAGAAGAACTTCTCAACGAATGTTTTTCATGACTCCAGACGATTTAACAAATAAAATCATCATGTACTGTTTAGGATTCGCCTGCATGAAATTCCCGGGCATTTCTTTGATTGGTTATATCTTCATGTCTAACCACTACCATATGATTGTTACTGACCACACCGGGGATGGTCCTGAGTTTTTTCGCGAACTTAACAGAACCATTGCTGTAGTAATGAACATCAGGCTTAACAGGAGTGAAAACTACTGGTCTTCGGAAGATGTTCGATATCAGGCCATTGCAACCGAGACTGATCTAGTTAAAGCATTGGTTTACATCGCAATGAATCCAGTGAGAGCCTTTGCTGTAAGCCATCCTGATGATTGGCCCGGAGTCAAGATGCTGCCGACAGATTACGGAAATAATTACTGTGGCAAACGGCCGAAGATATATTTCTCCAGAACTGGAAAATGTCCTGTGAAAGTAATATTCAGATGCGGACTCACATCTGACACTGAAATGGCTAAGGCCGAAAAAAGACGTATAATCAATGATTACAAAGAGGAATTCACGAGACAATATGACGATTTCATGAAGGGGAAACAAGAATCGGATTTTGCTGGAGCCGCTGCAGTGATAACAAAACCAAAGAGCACAATACCCAAAAGTGATTCTGGGCGAGGCAAAATGAATCCAAGATGGCAGAGCGTATTTGCCCACATACAGCAAAATCTGAATGAAATATATCAGAAATTTCAAGTTGCGTATCGATATGCCCTGGAAGAATGGCGTAAGGGTGACTATACTATTCCGTTTCCTCCGGGAACATACAAAATGAAGCGTTTGCATGGTGTGCAGATTGATCCAGACTTACTGGAAACGATCGTGTGGGAAGTATAAAGCCAGGACCAATTTAAATTTGTAAAGAACAAACAGGGAAATCCCATTTTCCCAGAGGATAAGTGTATTTAAAACACCCAGAATCCCACAAAATCTACACAAACCCTCATGAACCCCCATCAACTTCCAGCAGCAAAACCCCAAAAAGGCAGTCAAAAAATCGTCAAAAAGACGGTGTTCATGCTTGTAGAAATCAGGGTAAAAACCCCTAAAAACATAACCCCGGACGGTTAATTGCCGCTAGGCACCATCACCCTGAACCCGCCATTCGAGTAGCCAGCCATAACCCAATTGATAACGAGAAAACCAGATAAGCAAGGGACAAGTGTATTCAGAGCCTCAAATTCCCCAGATTCAAGCCCACTTTCAGCCGTTATAAGAAGCCCAAAACGGGTGAAAACCAACCAAAACCGAAATCTAAAATTTCATACCAGGACCACGGAAATTAAATATAAATAATCAACCCGGGTGGGGGAATTCTCATTGTCGAAATTATTCGTCGTAATGAAAAAAAGATGCTGGAGGGGCTGTTGTATTTTTGTAAAAACTTAAATCTACTTTAGATTCTGATACATCATAACCAACAATTTTATCTTTAAAAATTACGTAAAGGATATTATTATTTAATATTGCGGTTAGAAATTTGTTTTTTGAAAAGAATAAAGGAGAGAAAGAACCGTTGGAAAAGATATGTATTATTTTGTTATCTTCAATAAATAAATTAGAAGAAAGATGAAAAGTCTTACATTTGTGATTTTCACATTTCAACTTAAATCTATCTTTCTCTCGACCTGTCATTTTATCTATCGTTACTATATCTGTCATATCATACAAAACTAATTCATCTTTTATTTCATATAACATATTTATACTGGTAGGCTCATTTATAATATATTCCCAATTGGTTTTTTGATTGTGAATGTTATAAGAAAATATTTTACCATAAACTCTTATTAAAATACTGTTTGCAACATATAGAATATCTTCAATTTCTTTTTCAACAGCATAAATTGTAGATTTATCATTAGTAATTAAATTATACCGTAAAATATTCATATTGTCATCAGCAAAATATAAAAAATTATCAATTATATTAAAATTAATCTCAATTTTAGCAATTACATTATCATCTTTGTACTTTAATATATTTTTTATAAAATCATAAAAGTATAGTATCCCATTTCTGCTATATAAAATAATAATGTTATTATAAATTGCAGATTGATGACCCATTGTTTCATTAAACTCATAAATCAATTTTTTCGTTTTATCTCTTATATTTAAAAGATATAGTTCACCTCCCATTGTATATAAAAAAAGTCTGTTATCATAAAGATTAGCCCCAATGTAATAAATGTCTATTTCAGTTGGAACAACAAATAATTTGGCATAATTACTAATATCAATTAGACAATATTTATTGGATTTAATAACATTCATATAATAATTTTCAATCAAGTAACTTTTTCTAGAATTGCAGGCCAACATTATAAATAGGAAAATATTTATAATAATTATTTTTTTTATCATTTGGACCACCAAGACCCAAGAGGTCTGGGCAATTGAGAAGGGTACAAATTAGGATAAAATTCCATCTGTTTATTTTTATAATTAAATGAGAAGAATTTCTCACCAGGGCTAAGATTTCTTAAAACGACAGATCGTTCTACGTTATTATCTCCCCCCCAATATCCTTTGGGAGATCCTGAAATTGAAGTAATTGCCTTTAAACACCATTTCCATGGGCTACCTGTAAAATGAGGATTGAAAAATGATCTTACAAGCATTGTTCCAAAAGAACCATTTTTTTGGCTATCTTTACTAATTGAATACCTGGCTGCTCTAGAATACATCATTAATGATAATTTTAAATTTGGTGCTGATTTTTTAATAATATCATATCCTACTAACAATTTCTTTTGCTTTTTACATTTCAGTTCTTGATGTACCCTGCAGACGTCACTTACGATAACTTTTAAATTAGGAAGTTTTAACTTATTGAAATCAATGCGTAATTTATCATTAGAAGACCCATTGTAAAATACACCAATGCCCTCTTCAGGTCCATGATGTCCCATAAAAATTAGTCCTTCTGCAGCTTGAAGTTGTGTAGAAACAAGTTTATCTTTACCTGCTTTACTTGCTTTATTATAATTATAAACACCGGTGCCTTTTCCATCTTTATTTTTAATTTCAACTCTATTATAACCTAATCGTTCAATATTTGTATAGCCAAGACCAACTAAATGTTTATTTATAGCGTTAAATTGCTCATCATACTGTGTTGAAATAACAATTTTTGAATTTTTATCCATACCATGCACAGAACTCATATTTGAGTTTGCCTTATCCTCATCCAGCCCGTTCGGATCCACGAACTTCCATGGATTATTGCTCGCGTACTCATAGAGATTCTGTTGGCGTTCCGCGTTCTTGGCTGTGCTCACGAGATAGAGTGGGTCGGGGCTGAGCCACCTTCCCAGTTGCGGGTTGTACCACCTTGCGCCGAAGTACATGATTCCGAGGTCGACTTCGAGCTCTTTGCCTGTGAAGCCGTAGGGATCACGGAAGCCGGTCTCGCTCTTTTCTTCTAGTACGGCACCGTAGGGTAGATACAGGGTAATGGTTTCTGCCTGACCTTCGGGATCGCCGTCTTTTGTAATGCAGCCTGTTGTACCAAGGTGGTCAGGGTGTATCCAGCGACGGGTGGTGGTTGTGCCGGAAATATCGAGTCTTGCAAGACGGCTACCGTCGAAGATGTAGCGCACAAGGTTATAGGATGTGCCGTTCCATCGTTCTTCTACTGCTTCGTTTATGTACAGGGTGTGCTCGGTAACAGAGTCTTTTTCTTCGACTTTTCCAACGCGGACTGAGCCGTAATCATAGAAGTAAGTTGCATCGTAGTCGGGGGTGCCAACCGGGCCACCGGTGCGGGAGGCCTGCTTGAGGCGGTTAAATTCATCCCACTCGTAGTTGTACTCAGTGATTTCACCGGACTTGTTTATGGTGAGGGTTGTCATGTTGCCAGCGCCATCATATCCGATAGCGATGGTGTTGCCAGCACTGTCCCCGGCAGAGGACATGGCATCAGGGCCAGCAGTGCCGGTGCCGTAAGTGGCGGTGCCAAACCAGGTTTTATAGAACTCGTCTGGTGGGTTGTCCACGGGAACAGAATCAGTATCGAGGTGGCGGGTGGTTATCTTCTTAACCAGATTGCCCAGAATATCATAATCGTATTCCATGTAGCGGAACATTCGACCGTCGTAGAGTTTGCCGGGATCCGAGTAGGTGTATGATGTACTCAGAAGCTGGTTGAAACCGTCATAAGTCATGGCGATGTTGAAGATACGATCGGGCTCGCTGTCTATCCACAGGGGATTTGTGCGGTTATCGATGATT
>JAHJMN010000107.1 GCA_018821305.1 Myxococcota bacterium | reverse complement strand
ATATTTTAACAGGGACTCAGGTAATCAGGCAAACAGGATCAGGATCAGTGCGTAAGTATTCAATATCAAAATAATATTACAAAAACTGTAATCAAATATTCAGTTTTCAGTTTTCGATCCTTTTACTCAGGAAGCGGTCTAGTTGACAGGCGGGGGCAGCGTTGATACAAGTGACTTGACTGTCGAAAATGCTTTCTCTGTTTTTTCTTTAAACCCTTGATTTACTACAGGATATGCCTTCATTCCCCCCGTTACTTGAGTTTTCCATTCAATAATCCATGCATTGACACTTTTTATAAAGTTTTCTGATTTTACTTTTACCGTTGTACATGTTCGAGGAGGTGTTGCATTTTTGGTTGCTGCCTCGTCTGCTTTCATATTCGTTGCAAACCCTTTGATGCAATCGATGGTTTTGAAATAATTAATTTTTCGTAGAATTCTGTCCGAAAGAAATTTTATTGCAACAAATTCCCGACGCATATGGAACATCCATGAAGGGCGGTCATTTCCCGGGACAATATCAAAAGAATGGCTGATATTCCACTTGTGAATTTCCTTAATTATAAAATCACCCATTCTGAAAGCCTCATCACCATATGTTCTTAAGTCTACAGTTGATTTTTCCTGAGGTGGACGAGTTTCCAGTATTGCTACTCCCACAAAATCATTATTCTTAAGAGCACGTTTGTTATAAGAATCCACGAGTTTTTTATCACAACTACCGAGATCCAGTTTTCCAGGTGCCTCTTTGGGAAGTACAAGATTTTCAAGAGTCACAAAATAGACATCCAGAAAAGCGGCGCTTGCAAGCATAAATTCCTGATAATAGACCGTCATATCATCATAAGTATTTATAATATCTATAAGATTTTTCTCGCAAATTTTCCCTAATTTTTTAAGTTCACCATGAGTAACTCGACCCATAACATGGACATCTTTTTCGATTTCTTTTCTAACAGTTTCAACTGATCTCTTGAAACAGTTATTCATGCGGTTGATGTGATCAACAAAACGATCGGGTCTTTTCGTATCTGGCTTTGGAGCTTTATCAGGCTTTTCATCCGGTTTTGTAACTTTAGTATTTGGGCTGCCTCCATCGGGATTCTTGAGCGCCATTGGCTGAATATTATTAGTTGTATTTGGAACAGGGGGATTTTTGTTTTCCGTGGATTTTGAAGAACATGAAAAAACAAAAACCATAAGAACTATCTGAAAAATTGATTTCATGTAAACCTCTTATCGTCAGTGTAGTCTTTATAAACGCAACAAACAATCAACGTTTTTACGGCACTGTTTTAAAGATTATTAGTTTAAAATTATTAAAAGTACAGAAAATCGTGGGTTTTGCAGAGTTGAAAATTAACTATAGTATACCTAGTGGGTTTGAAAATGGATTTCCTTTCCGTTAATAACTGAATCACTTTCCAGAAAATCGTGAAAAACAATTCCCATTCCGGTACAAGTCCCATCAGAAGGATTTGACCGATAAGTCATATAGTAATGGCTTCTTACAACTCCAGAGGCTCTCAATGTTTCTTCGGATCCAAATTCAATAATTACCTGTGTTCCGAGGGGCAAAGGATCGAATGTTTGAATAAAAACACCACCTTTTGAAATATTTACGGCAACGGCATCAAAAACACCGTAGTCGTCTGTTAAAACACTCACAGGAACCATAATCTGAAACCGGGCGAATTTTCGATTTTCCATGACTTACTCCATCTACTACAAGTATACACAAGTGGTCAAATGAAGTCAAATGTAGGATACTTTTTTGAAAACAAAAAACATACATATTATCAATCTTCTAGCAATTAAGTAAATTTTATATTTAACGAACCTGTTTTTTTTCTGGCATATAGATCCGTCAGATCCTCTCTCAATACATAATATAAATGCAAATCAAACTTTGAACTTTCCCCTACAAATGGTAGTAATACAATAAGACGTTAGTCGCTGTTTTGAACTGACGATTCTCAATGAACGTTGGCATCAGGATAGCCCATGTCCGAATATAGAAATTGGCTGAAAAAACAATTTCTATTTTACGGAGATAGTTACTGTCCTGAAATATAGTTTTTCAAAATTTCCGTAGATTTTTTGCTCAGGACTCTCACTGTTTTCTGCGAAAAAAGTTGTCGTCTTTGACGATTTCCTGCGGAAATACATTGTAGACAGTGACCGCAAGAGCGCTATAGTTGAATTTACTGGTAGTGGCCTGTTAAGGGTTTTATTAAAACCCTTCGCAAAGCGAAATACAGAACACGAGCCGGATAGATTATATTTAAACAATTTCGGATTTTATTTCCGGTGGAAGGTTAAAATGGCCAGATTACTGTTATTCATATCTTTTCTACTGGTTGTTCCCGTTTCGGTTTCTCATGCGGGATCCCTTAAGAAAGCCAAGGAAAATTTTGAGGCGGGTCAAGCCCTGTTTGGAGCCGGGGAATTTAAAAAAGCTGCTGTTAGATTTCTTGAAGCCTGGAAAGAAAAACCCATGGCTGCTTTCTTGTATAACGCTGCTGTTTGCTATGAAAAAATCGAAGACTATGAACTGGCAAAAAAATATTTTATTGAATACATTTCCGCTGCTCCTAAAGCAAGGAATGTTTCTTCTATTCAAGCCAGAATAAGACTTTTAGATAAATTAATAAAAATAAAAAAAGAATCAGTGGGAAAAAAGCCCGATGGCAAAACCCCTGATGTCAAAAAGCCCGATGGTAAAACTCCAGATGTCAAAAAACCCGACGGTAAAACTCCAGATGTCAAAAAACCTGACGGTAAAACTCCAGATGTCAAAAAACCCGATGGTAAAACTCCCGATGTCAAAAAACCCGACGGCAAAACTCCAGATGTGAAAAAGCCCGACGGCAAAACTCCAGATGTGAAAAAGCCCGACGGTAAAACCCCTGATGTCAAAAAACCGGTGATTATTCTTCCCCCCATTGAAACTCAGAGCGTAGTTAGTGTTTCTTGCGATCCTCCTGGAGCAGAGCTTTATCTGAATGATGAAAAGAATATGCTGGGTAAAACTCCATGGGAAGGAAGTATACCCAAAGGAAAACATATAATTATTTTCAAACACAAAGGATTTCAAACAGTTAAAAAGGAAATCTCCGTTACATCAAATCGCTTTATGGAAATATTTGTTTCTCTAACTAAAGATACAAATCTTGCATGGGTTCAAATAAGTACGGATGTTCCCGATGCATTTATTTATCCTGGATCAAAGAAAACGGGTCCAATAGGTAAAACTCCCTGGAGTGGATTTTTAAAACCAGGGGCACATAAACTTTTAATCTATCGTGAGGGGTATGATGAGATATATAAAGATATCGTTGTTAAAGTAGGGGAATCTAATCAATTTAACTACAATCTTAAAAAAACACCTATATCCTTCATCAGCGTTTTTGGCAAAAATGTCCGGAATGCTTCCGTAAAAATTGATGGTCGAACCATATGTGTTGCACCATGCCTTAAAATTCCCGTGAAAAGCGGGAAGCATCGGATGCGAATTTCAAAAAAAGGAATGAAATCTGTTGAAAAAGGCATTGATTTAGAGCCTGGAGATCATAAAAACTACAATGTTACTTTAAACAGTGCTCCTAATCGTACCGGAGCAATAACAGCATATGTCATAGGGCTTGGATCTATAGGTGGCGCCGTCTGGCTCGGAGGGTTATCCAAAAAAATGGAGGATGATTACAAAAAGGATATCCAGAATGGAGTGCCTGTGTACAGCAATGACTCAAGACTTCAGGATGGCAAAATTTACTCAATTGCTGCCAACGCACTTTATGGAGTCAGTGCACTTGCATTTGTTATTGCAATCTACCGAACATTTGCAGATTCTGGCCCGGATTCGACAATTGATCAAACCATAAATATTGGAACAACAAGTGTTGGGATTACCCCATATTTCAGCGGAGAATCTTCTGGTGTTTCTCTGACAGTAAAGTTTTGAGGTTACAATGAAAACATCATTAATCCTCGCGTTTATTTTTTCTCTCAATCTAATTGCCTGTGACTGGCGTGTGTTTGAGGATCTTAAAAACTCTGCAACGGTAATGGTTATTGAGTCTCCTGATGAATTCAGTGGGGCAAATTTTGGTCAAGTAATATCAGTACTTAAAACTAATACGGGGGATACAGTTACAGATAAGATCATCATCGGTGGTTCGAGTCCCAACCCACTCATTCTGGTTGATTTTGCTGAAAATGTTATTACCAGACATCCAGTAATGTTCACAGATGGTGTCACACTTGATATTACTGGAATTGTTCCTTTAACATCTGAAGGCGGCGATTACCGCATTGCTGTTTCATCACAGGAAAAAATTCATTTTCTGCGAATCAGTTTTGATGAAGAGACTGGGTATTCAGCTACAATTATAAAAACACTTAACGATAATACAACCATGCCTGGGTATGGACGTGCATTTGATATTCTTGAAGCAAGAGATACTATAATGGTAGCCACTTCTTCGAATAATGGATTTATTGTATATCCTTCTGTAAACATTCAGGAATCAGGCGATTCAACAAGAGTTTCGCTGGAAGTTCCGGAAGGTTTTTCTCAACCTGTTGATGGTGATTCTTTTATTCGTTTTGTGAAGTCAGAACAAGAAACTTTTCTTGCTATTGGTGGTCGTGATACAGGAGAAAATATTTGGGCTTTAGCTCTGGTAAGTACATCAGTGGAATTTTCTCCTGGCAGTCAGTTACCATGGCTTTTCATGCGTGGTGATGCTTCTCATCCTGGGGATGAAGTAGTGAATATTCAGGCTGGAGATCTCAATTCCGATGGTAGAACTGATATTGCAGCGGCTGTATCTGGGCAGATCTATATTTTTTACAGTGGAATAGAGTCCGGCGATTATCCCATTTCTCCGTCATCAGCACTGTATGTAAATAATGAAAGTACAGGACATCGACTTGTGATTTCTGATATAAACAATGATGGCGTTAATGAGGTTATATCCTCAGATCCTCAAGGAAGTAGTTCTTCTAAAGTTTATATTCATGTTACTCCGATTTTAACATCGCCCCTTTCTCCTGCCATAACCATCAAAACACCTGAAAATGAAAAGTATTTCGGTTCTTCCTTTGCAGCAGTTCCAACGGAATTTAATCCACAGCGCAATGAACTGTTTATCGGTGGAATGAACTCTGTTTATCTTTTTTACATTACAGGACTTGAGGGAGATCGTCTTCCTCAGGATGATCCAAGGAATTAATCTGTATGAACATACTTTTTATTTTAATTCTTTCAACTGCGCCACTTCCCCTGATTGAAACTATTAATCTTGATTTAAAGGACGCAGGGACTGTTGAGCGTGTAAAAACAGGAATAAATATACTGACAACAGTAACTCCCGGAGGTGAGACAGTTTTTCCGGACAAAGAAAAGCAGGCTCTCGTTACAACACTCAAATCCTGTTGCTCTTTCCCGGATAAACTTTCAATATCTCTTCTTCAGAAGCAACTTGTGAATCGTAAACTTCGATATCTGGTCGTTTTGACTTCAAAAGGTATTTTTATACTTACCACAAATAGAAATTACGGTCCATATGCCCTTCCAACACAGAGACAAAGCCTGCCAAGTCAAGTCATTAAAATTCTTTCAGGAGTGAAGACCGAAAAGCCAAAAACTTCAACTGAAAAACCCCCGTGGTGGAAAAACTGGATGTTCTGGACTGGTGCGGTAGTAATTACTGCAAGCATTATTGTTTTTTCAATTGCATCCCAGTCCGATGATTCAATTGATGTATATCTAAAGCACACTCCATAACTTTCTTATATCATGATTAAACTGAAAATATTGTAATGGGAGAATTGGTATTTAAAAACCTGTTTCTTTTCCAAAAGGGGCTTTTCCTGTCTTCAAAAACTTGTTTCTTTTCGTATTTTGTGTACTTTGTTTAAATGAATTCGGTATTATACTCTCATATTTGAAAACCGGATCTTTGCCGGAAACAGTGTACTATCCCAAAATACCGGACACGAACGATTTATCGGAGGTAATAGTTAGCTATGTCTGATTTCAATGACAATATACCTGATGAAATGACACGGGTTTTAGATTCAGATGGTGTACCTGAAACTTCAGAACCAAGTCTTACTCAGCAAATTGAAAAGGAAATATTGAATGACCTTGATAATTTCAATGAAGACGATGATATTTCTTCCGTGGAATTGATTACCGAAGAAAAACAGGAAAATCTGGAAGAAAAACTTATGCGCGAAGTTGAAATTCTGCAGGAAAAACTCAGTTTTGAGATTGATCAGAAAATGCGTATTGCTGCGGAATTTGAAAATTTCAAAAAACGTACACAAAAATCTTCGGATCTTACTGTATTTAGAGCTCAGTCGGATCTTCTGGAATCTTTTATACCTGTGCTTGATCATCTTGAGATGGCCTATGACCACGCTCAGAAAAGCTCCAATATTGAGTCATTAATGAATGGTCTCGATATGGTGCTCAAACAATTTAATAATGCTCTTGAAAAATGGAATATTATTCCAGTTGAAGCGCTTGGGAAAAAATTTGATCCAAATCTGCATGAAGCAATGGCTCAGGATGAAAGTCATTTATACGGTGCCGGGACTGTAATCAGCCAGTGGCAACGGGGATATATTCTCGGTGATAGACTTATTAGACCAGCAAGAGTAGTTGTTTCAAAAGGACCTGGTCCCTCAGAAAACACTGAGAGTGAAGAAATCGTATCCACCGAAAAAGAAATTTCAACAAACGATTCTGATCTGGAGGAATAATCAATGGGTGTCCTCATCGGTATAGATCTTGGAACAACAAACTCCTGTGTTTCACTTATGCAGGGCGGAAAACCCATAGTCATCCCTAATTCTGAAGGTTCCAGAACGACACCTTCCATGGTGAGTTATTCAGAAACAGGTGAACGACTCGTTGGTCAACTTGCGAAACGGGCACATGTTGCCAACGCAGAGAATACAGTTTATTCTGTCAAACGACTAATGGGCAGGAAATTTTCTGACGATGAAGTGCAGAAAATGAGGGAAACCTGCCCTTATCAGATCGTTGAAGCTTCCAATGGTGATGCTCACGTAAAAATCCGTGCAAAAGAACTGAGCGCCATTGAAGTAAGTTCCATTATTCTTCAAAAAATGAAAGAAATTGCTGAAGATTTTGTTGGAGAATCTGTTACTGAAGCAGTGATAACTGTTCCAGCTTATTTTAATGATGCTCAAAGACAGGCAACTCGTGACGCCGGGACAATTGCCGGGCTGGATGTTAAGCGCATTATTAATGAACCTACAAGTGCAGCTCTGGCATATGGTCTTGATAATGAAAATGATAGTGAAATAATTGCTGTATATGATCTCGGAGGTGGTACTTTTGATATTTCTATCCTTGAGATAAGTATGGGGATGTTTCAAGTCAGAGCTACTAATGGCGATACTTTTCTTGGGGGTGAAGATTTTGATGAGAGACTGGTAAGGTATCTCATGACCGTTTTCAGGGACAGTACAGGTGTGGATCTTTCCGGTCAGGAAATGGCTCTTCAGCGTATTAAAGAAGCGGCAGAAAAGGCAAAAATGGAACTGAGTTCCTCACCGGAAACAGATATAAATTTACCATTTCTTGCTGTAAATGATGCCGGACCACAGCATCTTGTGACTACAATTACCCGAGAAGAGTTTGAAGACCTTACTCTGGATCTTGTTGAAAAATCACTTGAACCCTGTGCAAAAGCTATCGCTGATGCCGGAGTCTCTGTTAAGGACATCAGTCAGGTTCTTCTTGTTGGTGGTCAAACAAGAATGCCACTTGTACAGGAAAAAGTAGAAAAATTCTTCGGAAAAAAACCGTTTAAAGGTCTTAATCCGGATGAAGTTGTTGCTATTGGTGCTTGTATTCAAGGCGGGATACTTGGCGGCGAAGTTGAAGATATTTTACTCCTGGATGTTGTCCCTTTATCAATAGGTGTTGAGACTTCCGGAGGTATTTTCACAAGAGTTATTCCACGGAATACTCCTATACCCACGAGGAAGAGTACAGTTTTTACTACGGCACTTGATAACCAACCTTTTGTAAATATTCATGTTGTTCAGGGTGAACGTGAAATGGTGGAAGATAATAAAAGTCTTGCAACATTTCAATTACTTGGAATACCACCGGCTCCGAGAGGTGTTCCGCAGATTCAGGTAACTTTTGAAGTTGATGCAAATGGTATCCTTAATGTCAGTGCAAAAGATCTTGGAACTGGGCGTGAGCAGAAAATTAAAGTTACACCAACATCGGGGCTGACGCATGACCAGATCGATAAAATTAAGACCGAGTCTGAACTTTATGCGGATGAAGATCGTCGTAAAAAACAGATAGCTGAATTTCGTAATCAAGCAGAAACACTTGTATATACAACAGAAAAGGCACTTGATGAATATCAGGAGCTTTTAAGTAAAGAAGAAATAAATGATATAAGAGCTGATCTTGAATGGTGTCGCAATAAAATAGACAGTCAGGATCTGGATACACTTAAAGATGCTGTAATGCGACTTGAAGCCAGTGCACATCTATTCAGTGAAGTAATCTACCGCGAGTTTTCTGATAAAGAGCAATGATATATACTTCAAAATGGTTCACTCCGGCAGTTCTTTTTTTAATTACGCTGGCAACCACTACTATTACAGGAATGGGTTATTCTGGGGCTTCTTTAAATGAATGGTACCGGGGGTTATGGTTTTCTTTACCTCTGATGTTTATTCTTTTGACTCATGAAATGGGTCATTATCTTGTTGCAAAAAAACATCGGGTTGATGTTTCTCCACCATATTTTATTCCGCTACCGCCACCCCTGGGACTTGGCACACTGGGGGCGGTTATAAAAATGAAAGATCCGGTTACAAAACCGTCCGCTTTGATTGACATAGGTGCTGCTGGACCTCTGGCCGGACTTGTTGCTGCCTTTTTTGTATTGATTGCAGGAATCAGTATGTCCACTGTTTCTGATATTCCCTTGAATCGAAATTATGAACTTATGAGTGAAGGAAATTCAATTTTCTATTTACTTATAAAATATATTATAAAGGGTGAACTGCTGCCATCGGGAAACCGAGATATAATGATGCACCCAGTCGCTTTTGCTGGATGGATAGGTCTTTTAATAACTATGATCAATCTTATCCCCGTGGGACAACTTGATGGAGGTCATATTGCTCACGGGAAATTTGGCAATAAATACAATGATCTGTCAGATCTTTTACACAGGTTTCTTCCCGTTTTTGGGGTTGTAATTGTTGTTTATGTAACATTTGACAGTTTTTTTTCTTCGTATCTTAAATATGTCTGGTTTGATTTAAGTGGGTTATCTGGTCAGGCACCGTCTTTTATAAAATCATTTCAGTCCGGTATAAGTTCAGCTATTCCATGGTTTATCTGGCCCATAATGTTGCTGGTAATCCGAAAACTTTCTGGTGGAGCTGCCCATCCTCCGGTATCAGAAGGATCTCTTACAAAAACTAATCATATTACATTCTGGGTAATTGTAGTTGTTTTCATCATTATTTTTATGCCTGTCCCCATGAGGATGAACTGAATGATTACCTTCCAGTGTCCCCATTGCCAGAAGGAAAACAAGAATCCTACAGTTGAATTAAGTGGTAAAAGTATCTGTTTTCATTGCAATTTCTGTTCACAGAATGTAGACTATAACAATATATATATAAAGCCATTGATTTCAAATGAAGTAAAACTAAGTACCCCTGCAGAAAAAATTTTTCTAATATTTCCGGATCTCGAAACTGAATGGAATACCATTCAAACTCTCTCCCCTGATAGTCCAGAGCATGATAGTTTTATGGAAAAATGCTTTAAAAATAATGCTCTTAGTGAGGCTACGGCGGCTTATAAAGAATTATCAATGCGAGGGGATGTTGATACTTCAAGGAGAATTCGACAACTGACGATCCTTGCTCAAATGTCTATGCTCAGTTCTGTTGAGGAAAACAAGAGAAAAAAAACTAACTGGCTATATATATTTTTCATGATAATTATCGCTTTATTCTTCCTCTGGATTCTTATTATGAAGTTTTGAGGTTTGATATGTTTCAAAGCGTTGTCCACTCATTTCTTAATCATCGCTGGCAACTATACACCAAATTTGAAATAGAACTTCATGAACTTAGATATCTATTTTGGGAAACCACTCGGCAATGCAATTTATCATGTCTTCATTGCGGTTCTGATTGCACTGCGGATGCTTCCATAAAGGGGCTTGATAAGGAAGTTATTCTCAAAACATTCCGGGAAATAGCTGATCATCAAGACGCATCCAAAATAATGCTCGTAGTTACGGGTGGAGAGCCCCTCGTTAGAAGAGATCTTTTTTTAATTCTTTCAAAAGCAAGGGACCTGGGGTTCAGGCTGGGCATGGTTACCAATGGTTGGGCTCTAAATAAAAAAGTTGCCCAAATAATATCCGCAACAGGTATATCAAGTATTGTTGTATCTCTTGATGGACCAGAAATAATTCATGATTGGCTAAGAAACAGAAGTGGTTCTTTTTCCAGAGCTGTTTCTGCTCTGGGGTTTTTAAAAGAAGAGGGAATTCCAGTTGTTGAAGCCATTACATGTGTAACTCCCCGATTAATACCATTTCTTGAGGAAACATATCAGATAGTTACTAATTCCGGAGCGACTCATTGGCGTGTTTTCAATATTTTTCCAATAGGTCGCGCAAAAAATAATGAAGATGTTCTGCTGACCCCGGATCATTTTCGGATGTTAATTCCTGAGATGATAAAACTGCGGGAGCGTGGAAAAAAAGAAGATTTTCATGTAAATCTAAGTGAAGAAGGTTGGCTTGGTTGGGACTATGAAAACAAACTTAGAGATACGCCTTACTTTTGCAGGGCTGGTGTTAATATAAGTGGGATTATGGCAGACGGAACCATTTCTGCATGTCCTAACTTACCTCAGTGGTTTGCTCAGGGCAACATAAAGACTGATTCATTTGTCAATGTATGGGAAAATCGCTACGATATTTTCCGTGATCGAGTCTGGATGAAAAAAGGGATTTGTGAGAATTGTCCTGAATTTCCCGTTTGTCAGGGGAATTCACTTCACATCTGGGATCCCGAGACAAATCAACCATCCTGGTGCCACTACAGAATTCTTCATGAAAAAGATGACTGAAACTTCGGTGCAGGCTTTTCCTGCTCCTTCTTAGTTCGCTTGCGGAATAAAAGGATCGAAACGGGAAAAGTACTTGTTTTCATCCTGTCATTTGTAATTATGCTTTGATGTTGAATGTTTATGACCTGAACCGGGATCCTGTTTGCCTGACTACCTGTGTCCCTGTTTAAAATTTCAGGGAAACAGGAACTCAGTAGCAGGAACAGGACAATCAGGGGCTCTATCGTATTACTAAGAAAGCGGTATAGTGAAATATTTAAAGAGAAGACGCCCTTTTTCGAAGTCTCTCAACGGCAGCTTTATTGATTTGGCTTACTCTACCCTCTGTAACTCCTAGTAGATCTGAAACTTCTCTGGGAGTTTTTCCACTGTAGTAGAGAAGTTCAACGACAACCTTCTCCCTTTCAGGCAATGAATTAACCATATCAGCGAGAACTGTTTTTCTTTCGATGTCCATAACCGCCTGTTCCGGTTCAATTGCGGAATCATCAGCTATTCTGGAGGAAGTAGATCCGTCTTCTCTGGTTTCGTATTCTTCAAAGGAGACAAATTGAACAGCCTGTTTGAGGGTTTTTGCTTTACGAATGTCTTCAATACTCATTCCAGTAACAACACTGAGTTGTTCTTCCAAAGGGAGTTCCCCATGTAAACGAGTATGTTCGGTGAATGCTCTCTCAACAGTTTTTACTTTTCGTCGTTGAGAACGAGTTAGTGGATCTCTTCTCCGGAGATCGTCCTGGATTGCTCCTATTACTCTGTTTTGAGCGTAAGTCCAGAATGAAGTTTGTTTCTCATGCGTGTAGCGGTTGTATGCTTCAACAAGCCCAAGGGTGGCAGCACTGAAAATTTCTTCCCTTTCTTCCGGTGGAAGATTAGAGGCGTAATGCCATGCGAGATTCTTAACAAGAGGTAAATGTTGTTCCAGAATTTCGTTATTTTTTGATATTGAAGCATTAATCATGGTGTGGACTCCTTCCTCATTAATCAGCGGCATAACAGGTAAGCAACGTCCGTGCCATTCTGACAGGAAAGGTCAAAAAGTTGACATTTTTTGTAACTCGTTGTATTGAAATATAAATTCACATTTGAGGAAAAATATTTCGATTTAATTAAAAACAAAATCCTTGAGGATCGATATCTTTTCAATAGGGAAAAGAATAAATGTTTTATAAAATGCACATAAACGAACAATCAGAAAACGCGAATAAAGAACTCTATTCGATTTTCCTGTACGTTATAGAACATATAATTCGATGTTTTGTACATATACGTACAAAAAATGCGAAAAATGAAGTTTTTTTTCAAAAAGACTCGATCTGTGAAAAACGCGGAGATTGAAATGGGCTATACTAAAAATTACACCAATGTTTTTATGTACAGAAATGTACATTTAATATTTGCTCTCATTACTATATATTATATATGTTGTTATTTCCCTGGTGTTGTACAGGCTCAGAGCGTTACCTTCGATGGTCGCTTTGGTGCAGGGTCGGGTTTTACTACCGGAAAGACTGATACTTCTCACACAAAAAGAAGTCCAGCCTTTGTATCTGCAGACATACGTGCCCGTTTTGATGATGAAGATTTTCCAGTATATGCACTGGAAATTAATGTTGAATTGGAATCAAGGACAACTCTCGGACTTGTTCCTAAAATTGAATATACAGCAAAAATGGGAGATTACATGGGCTTTACAATATATGGAGGCGCACATGTTAAAATATCTGAATATAATTTATTTGGACCAGAAGTAGGAGTTTTATTTCATACAGATCTTGGAAAAATAGTGGTCCATTTAAAATTATCTTTAGGAATATTTTTATGGGGAAGCGATTTGCCTGAAAATACGACCATCTCAAAAATTGATCTCAGTATCGGGTTTTCCTTCCCAATTACAAGGTATGGACAATGAAAAATTTACTTCAAATTCTTTCGGTTATGTTTTTATTATTTTCATCTTGCGATCCCGCGGGGAATCCTTGTCTTCGAAATTCTGACTGTGCTTCAACGGAAAAATGTTTGAATGGCAGTTGCTCAATAATTACTACCGATGCGGCGATTGATTCCGATACTGATGATATTTTGGATATTCAGGATATTGTCGATTCCGATATTAACGATGTAATTTCAGACGCGGATATTGTTGATGCTTCGGATATTATTGATGGTGATGTTCAGGATATCGAGGATATTACAGATGTTTCCGATATTAACGATGTGTCTGATGTCGCAGATGGATCTGATTTCAAAAGTTCCCCTACTCCCTATTATGCTGACAATCAAAAGCAGAGAAATGCTTCAGGTAAATCGTTTTTACGCTTTCTTGAGGAAAAATCTGAATCAATGAAAAAATATTGTTATATAGTTACTGTCCTGAAATACCCAAAATCAGACTTTTTGCCAGTTTTTGATTCAGGACAGTAACCGCAAGGTGGTGAAAATATTAATAGTGGCCTGTTAGGATTTTTAATAAAATCCTTCGCGAAGCGAATTTCAGGACACGAACTAAATAGTCCTCGAGTTGAACTTGTCTGAGAAAAAGAAAATTGCCACTATTAAAGAGATCACCTTTTGCATTTAATTTTTTCTATCCAGTGGATAAAACTCTCTAAAAAGTTCAATCAGTAGTTGACTTTTTACTTGGTTCCCTTTATACACTAATCCGTTTCGGGGGATATTGGGCCGTCGACAAGCGGCAAGTCACGGGGCTTTGGTCCCCGCATCGAAGGTTCGAATCCTTCCGGCCCAGCAAGGCAGCATGGCTCCGGATCGAGGTCGCAGATGCTTAAGTCACTGGCGGTATTTTCTGGTAACGCAAACATCCAATTAACTGAAGAAATCTGCAGTTATCTGGAAATTGCGCCCGGCTCTATTAAAATAAGTCGGTTTGCAGATGGTGAAACCTTCTGCAGTATTAACGAAAATATTCGCGGGGTTAATTGTTTTGTCATTCAGCCGACCTGTAAACCTGTTAACGAGCATCTGATGGAACTACTTATCATCATAGATGCCTTGAAAAGAGCCAGTGCTGGTTCCATTGTCGGTATTCTGCCCTATTTTGGTTATGCCAGACAGGATAGAAAAGTAAAACCAAGGACGCCTATAAGTGCCAAACTCGTTGCAAATTTGATTACAATGGCTGGTGCTAATCGCGTTCTGATGATGGATCTCCATGCGGGGCAGATCCAGGGATTTTTTGATATTCCTGTTGATCACCTTCATGGATTACCAGTTCTTTTAGATGAAATTCGTATGAATTTCCGCAGTGAGGAACTGGTAATCGTTTCCCCCGATGCTGGTGGTGTTGAACGAGCTCGTGAGTTTTCCATGCGTCTGAGGTGCCCTCTTGCTATCATTGATAAAAGACGGCCAGTGGCTAATCAGTGCGAGATTATGAATATTGTCGGTGAAGTAGCTGGTAAGAAGGCAATCATTATCGACGATATGATCGATACAGCAGGTACTCTTTCTAAAGCAGCCCAGGCTGTTGAGGATCACGGTGCACTTGAAGTATATGCCCTTGCTACACATGGAATATTTTCCGGCAAGGCTGTAGAAAATATTAACAATTCTCCTCTCCGTAAGGTCTGGGTTACAAATACTATACCCCTTTCCGATGGTGCTGAGAGTGAAAAAATTGTTCAACTTTCCGTAGGAAGAATTCTTGGTGAGGCAATTAAGCGAATTCACCATGGAGATTCAATAAGTTCACTATTTATTTAGTTGCTTTTATTAAAAAACAACTGGTTTGTATGATACAGCGAGGTATTTGGCTATGGAATTAAAGACTTTTAATGTGTCCTCAAGGACAGGCGCAGGCAAAAACGAAAATAACAGACTCAGAGCAAAAGGGATGGCTCCCGGTATTCTTTACGGCAAGAAAAAAGAACAAGTTAAAGTACAGTTCAATCCAAACGAACTGGCAAAATTTCTTGATCCTTCAAAAAAGCGTAATACTTATTTCCAGATTTCCGTTGATGGAAAAACTCCAGAAAAAGTAATCATCAGAGAAGCCGCTATCGATGCTCTCACAGGAACAATACTACATGTTGATTTCCTTCGGCTTGAGCCCGAAGACAAACACACGGTAATAGTTCCCTTTACAATCATTGGTAAAGCCGAAGGTCAAAAGCTTGGTGGTAAACTCCGTCAGGTACTTCGTGAACTTCCTGTTACCTGTAAAGTTTCTGAAATACCGGAAGTTATCAGTTTTGATGTTACTCCACTCAAAATTGATACAGTAACAAGAATTGAAAATCTTAATCTTCCAGAAGGTCTTGTTGTAAATCTCAATCCAAGACAGGCTGTAATTATGCTTTCCGGTGCTAAAACTGAGAAAAATGAAGGCGAAGAAGCCTGATACTGAATCCATAATATGGAACAGGAATCATACCTGATTGTCGGACTGGGTAATCCCGGAGCTGAATACTCCTCAACCAGGCACAATATCGGAGCAATGCTTCTGGAAAGTATTGCCAAAGAGATTGGTGCACCTTCTTTTCGTAAAAAATATGATGGTCTTTACACTACAGGCACAGCATCAGGCGTGAAAGTCCACCTGCTTTTTCCACAAACCTATATGAATCTCTCTGGTTCTTCTGTAAAAAAAGCACTAAAAAACTCCAATTGTGAAGTGAATCATCTTGTTGTTCTTCATGATGAAGTGGATCTTGAGTTTGGGAAAATGAAAATAAAAATAGGGGGCGGACTTGCAGGACACAATGGTTTAAAAAGTATTTTTGAGCAGATCGGAAGTAAAGAATTTATTCGTATCCGCCTTGGAGTAGGAAGGCCCGCAAATGACATGGTAAAACATGTTCTTGGTAAATTTTCTCCTTCAGAACGTATTGAATTAAATGAAATTTTGGTTAAAGGAACAAAAGCTGCTTTAGCACTATTGCTAAAAGGTCCGACCTATGCAATGAATACGTTCAACGGATGAAACAATGATTCTCAATTCTTCGGAATTTTCTAATAATTTCAAACTTCAACACAAGTAAAGGAGGATTTTTACATGTCCAATCTAATTTTTGTAATTCCTGTTTTCGGAATTCTGGCTCTACTGTTTGCCTTTTGGAAGGCAAAACAGATAGATGCTGTTGACGAAGGCACTGATCGTATGAAGGAAATCGCCGGTTATGTTCGCGAAGGAGCAATGGCTTTTTTAAAAAGCGAATATAAGATTCTATTCTGGTTTGTACTCAGTGTTGCAATAATTCTTGTTCTTGCAAATTCTTTTGGCAAAAAAGATCTTGCTAACTACAAAAACCCCTTTGTTGCATTATCATTTGTAGTAGGTGCTTTGTGCAGTGCCCTCGCAGGCTATGTTGGCATGAAAGTGGCCACAAAAGCAAATGTTCGCACTACAAATATGGCTAGACAAGGCCTGAATGAAGCTCTTAAAGTAGCATTTTCTGGTGGTTCCGTAATGGGTATGACCGTTGTAGGTCTTGGGATTATGGGACTTGGGCTTCTTTTAATGGGATATTACAGTTTCGGATTCCTTGGAAAAGGTGACATTGCTCTTTACAAGGCAGTTACAATCATTTCCGGGTACAGCCTTGGTGCTTCCTCTATTGCTCTGTTTGCTCGTGTTGGTGGTGGTATCTATACCAAAGCTGCTGACGTTGGAGCGGATCTGGTTGGTAAAGTTGAAGCTGGAATCCCTGAGGATGATCCACGCAATCCAGCAACTATAGCTGACAACGTTGGTGACAACGTTGGTGACGTAGCTGGTATGGGCGCAGATCTTTTCGAATCCTATGTTGGCTCAATTGTTGGTGCCATGGTTCTAGCGTTCGGAGCTTCTTTTGTCGCTACGGGCAAAAGCGCAGCAATGAATCTCGTCTTACTTCCACTCATTCTTGCAGGTGCTGGAATAATTGCATCTATTATTGGTACTTTCTTTGTAAAAACCAAAGAAGGTGGAAATCCCCAGACTGCTCTGAACATTGGTACTTTTGGTGCAGCTGGCCTTATGCTGGTAGCTACGGCAGTTATCGCTTTCATACTTATTCCAAAAGAAATTGTTCTTGATGGTGGAATTAAAATTAATGCTCTTAAAATTATCGGAGCAACTATTGGTGGTCTCTTTGCTGGTCTCGCAATCGGAATCACCACAGAATACTACTGTTCAAAAGATAAATCTCCAGTACACAAAATTGCAAAGGCTTCTGAAACAGGAGCTGCTACAAACATCATCGCTGGTCTTGCAACTGGAATGATTTCCACGGCTCTTCCAACCATCTATATTGCTGCTGCAATCATCATTTCATATAAATTTGCTGGCCTCTATGGCATCGCTATTGCCGCTCTCGGTATGCTTTCTACAACGGGTATTCAGTTGGCTGTTGATGCTTATGGTCCTATCGCCGACAATGCTGGTGGTTTAGCTGAAATGTCCGAACTTCCCAAAGAAGTACGTGAACGTACAGACAAACTTGATGCTGTTGGTAATACTACTGCCGCAATCGGTAAAGGATTTGCCATTGGATCTGCTGCCCTTACGGCTCTTGCTCTCTTTGCTGCTTTCCGTATGCAGGCCAATATTAAGGCCATCGATGTTACGGATCCTATAGTTATGGCAGGTCTGTTCTTTGGTGGTATGCTTCCTTTCCTTTTCAGTGCTCTTGCCATGACCGCTGTTGGAGAGGCTGCAAATGAGATGATCGTCGAAGTTCGACGTCAGTTCAGAGAAATTCCAGGCCTTCTGGAAGGTACTGCAAAAGCTGACTATGCTGCCTGTGTTGAAATCTCAACAAAGGCCGCTATCAAACGGATGATTCTCCCTGGTCTTCTTGCAGTTATTATCCCTGTTGTAGTTGGTTTTATCAGTAAAAATGCACTTGGTGGACTTCTCGCTGGAGTAACCGTATCAGGTGTTCTTCTTGCAATATTCCAGTCCAACGCTGGTGGTGCATGGGACAATGCTAAAAAATATATTGAAGACGGAAATCATGGCGGAAAAGGCAGTGATGCACATAAAGCTGCAGTAACTGGCGACACCGTAGGCGATCCATTCAAAGACACATCAGGTCCTTCTCTCAACATTCTCATTAAACTCATGAGTGTTGTTGCCCTCGTTATTGCTCCCCTCATTCGCTAAGATTAAATCAATCTGAAAAATAAATAAATTTCATTGTTGCACACGACAAATTGAGGTAGTACTTACAAGTTAATTTGTTGTCCCGGAGGAGCTATGCTTAAAACAATAAGCCTTGTAGTATGTTTAATAATATTAACTATCTCACTTCCAGCTTTCGGTAGAAATACAAATGTTCTGGAGGATTCCGTCCGTGAAGGTGCATCTCTCTGCAAAAAAGGTGATTATTCTAAAGGTATTGATCAGATCCTTGATGCTGCAATGAGCATGAGACGAAACGATCCCAAGTCATTCAGTCGGAGTCGCTGGAGAGTTTTGTTAGATAAATGCTATATTGATTGGGCAGTTTTTGAAAATAAAGCATGCAACCAATCATTAAAACCAGCGCATTATGAAAACCTGGAAAACATATATAAAAAGAGCGCAGTTGCGGCATCTAAAGCAACCAGACACAAAATACGAAACTATAGCTCTACTTGTCTCAATTCCATAAGAACAAAAACACTAAAACTGTGTTCAGCATCCGAAGGCCATATTTCAACTCTGAAATATATCGCAAAGTATCTTCCCGCTGGTCTTAATGTCAAAAAATATCAAAAGGACCTTGATAAGTGCATTGATGATCGATGGAAAGAAGTAGAAAACATTATTAGACAATCCACATCCATGACTTCTTTGAAATCTCTATGGTTACTGTGGAAGGTCGATAGAACCAGAAAATTGAGATATATAAATGCGGTAAATCTTTTTATGGCCAATTCAATGAGGCTGTGCAGCGTTGATATGGATTACAGAACTGGACGTAATTTAATGGAAAAAGCCATAAAAATGTATCAACGTGATTTTCCGGTGGATACGGAATTCAACTCATTAGCTGCAAAAAGTCTTCAGCAATGTGGGATTTTTCGTATTCGTATGGAATCAGAGGCCGACGGAATAACTGGTGGTGTTTCATTTAAATACTCAATTTCAGGTGATCTTTATATTGTACCAGTAGGTAATGCAATCAAGGCATGTGGTGCACTATCGATAAAGGGAATACCGCTGAATCATAAACGCTGCAATATTATACCTGGTATTCGAAAAGCTAAGCATTTTGTATGTTTTACAGGGAGAATGAACAGAATTCGTCGCGATAAAAGCCCTGCGATATATTTAAAATATGATAGTAATTTTGCGCGGAATCTAATTTCTGAAGTTATTCAGAAATCCTGTCCTGGTAAAAGTGCAATAATAATAAAAGAAAATCTTCTGGAGCAGTTATTTAACTCCCGACTTCATTTTACTGTTAGAGGAGCTGGAGGAGAAGAAAAAGCTATTCGCAATTCCGTTGATGCTGGAAATGGACGAAAGATTACCTTCCTCACAAAATTTCGAGTTCATATGAAATGAGTTCTCTTGAAACCCTTGATTATATACTCAAGGGTAATGCGCCCCATCCCTTCCAGAAAGAAATAATCAATAAATTTCAATACTCCAGAAAGCATATTTTCATTGATGCACCCTGTGGAAGTGGCAAGACGGCTCCTCTATTTGCAATTTGTAGTGAGCCTCAAATTAAAGTTTCAATTTTACTCTTTCCATTGCGGACGCTTGCAAAATCGAAATACCATGAATTTCGAAAGCTATTTCCGGAAGACAGAACTTTGTTTATTACCGGACTCAATCATGAAGGCGATGCTTTTATCTTCGATGGCAACAAAATAACAATTTTTACAACATGGGAGTATTATGCGTTTAATTTCATGGCTTTTGAACCTGACTTAATTATTATAGATGAAGCTCAGAACATACTAACAACTACCCGGCGAACATCAATTTTAGACATTTGTCTTTTTAATGAAAATCGGTCCTCAAGAATTATTCTTGCGGGCTTCAATTATGTTAAACACATAAGAGATTTGATTTCGCCTGCCGACTATGTGGTAAAAGATAATATTTTCAGGTGTGATATAATTAATATTGGAAAAAAAATAGATGACATCGTTAATTTTATTCAGGAGTATCCTGATGGAATTTTTTTAATTTTTGCAGCAACGAGAAGGCGTGCAGAGTCTTTAAGCAGATCTTTAGGCACTTTAACTGGAATAGAAGTAAATTATTACCATTCGGGACTTCCTGTGGACACTAAAGATATAATTCTCAATAGTGTAACATCAGGAAATACCAGAGTTCTGGTTTCTACTACGGCGCTTGCTCAGGGAATTGATCTCCCCTTTTCTCATGTTATTTTTACAGATACATCCATACCTTCTGCTCATTCTCTAAGTGAAAACGACATCATTCAGATATCCGGCAGAGCAGGGAGACGAGGAAAGCCCGCAATTTTGGCTTCTACAAAAAGCATCAGTCATGTTTCTTTGAAAATAGATACGGATGAACTGGCTTTACGATGTCTTGCTTTTTCAAACGAAAACTGGTTTAAAACATCCGAAAAACTTGAAATGGTGCCTGTTTTTAGAAAAGTGAGATGGGGAAAACTGCTAAATGATCTGAGAATTGGTGAAGTCGATAGTGTATTTTTCGATTATCTGATTGGAAAAAACATTCCATTGGAGAGTTGGTGCAAATTTTTAAAAATTGTTAAGGAACTGACGGAAATGGTAGAAATTTATCCATTTGATTTAATGATTATTTTAAATATAGCCTTTCTGATTGAATCTGGTTCATTAAATTACAATAATATTGATAATACCTCTATTATTTTAAAAAAATTTAATGATTATCCAGTGGAGACCGCAGTATTTTTCGGCATTTCAATAAAGGCTCTGGAGCGCTCGATTCAGAAATCAGCTAAAACAATTCAGAAACCATCAAAGAACTTTCAACTGTTTCTATCTCATTTAAAAAATGCCTTTTTAAAAACTTCAGTAAATGCCCACACAAAAGAAATGTTTATGGAACTATTTGACAGTGTGGCACTCTTGGCAAATTAGCTTTTCTCAAGAATTTTTACTCGGAAGTAGAAAAATCTCTTGAGGGAGCTAAATCTGGTTTAAATACTTGAATTGTTATACTTATAAATATCCACAAAAAGGCAGCAAGAATTGCTCCGTAAACAGTGTATTTAACGAGGGACCTGTAAAAAGGATAGACATTATTATTTGAAATATCTTCCTGATTTTCTACAATATTTTCTTCTTCGTTTTTGATGTTTTGATTTTCGCTCACTTTAAATATGAAACCTCACAAATATTCTGCCGAGAATAGAGTATGTCATATTTTCTACCAGTCGTCATCATCAGTTTTATTTCAGGTTTCTATTTCAGCCATTTCTATTTAACCAGTTGTATTTTAATATATTTATTTATATTTAGAAAATCCATGATTGGTTTATCATTGACCGTATTCCTGATAGGTCTTACTTGTTTTTATACATACTGGTCAATACAATCCGAAAGTAATAATAATAACATTGTAATATCAAGTTATTATAATATGGGCAATTGGGTGGTTAATACCGTTGAGAAGACTGGAATAAAAAAACACTCGAATTACAGATGTGTTAAAGAGGGCGCTGTTTTTGATCCACAAAGGGATAATTTTTCATCAAAGTGCAAAAAAAGGCAGCGCGTACATCCCCTAAAAAGTATGACCTGGGGTGGAAAACCAAGTATCCAGAGTGAAAATCTATTCAGAAATCTCGGGATATCCCACCTTTTTGCAATAAGTGGTCTTCATGTTGCAATTCTGATTACCCTTGTCTTACTGATCTGCCGCTTGCTTTATATTCCCTTAAGCTTTTTCATAAGGATTGAAAAGATCTATCTGGAACTTGTTGTACTGATACCAGCAATATGGATTTATATTAACCAGACTGGAAATTCCACAGGAAGTATCAGAGCAGGAATAATGGGATCTGCCATGATTGTTCTTCGCCGGTATTATGGCCTTGGGACACCCCTTCAGTTTTATTTCTCAGCAGTTCTTTTGATATTTATTTCCGACCCTTGGTGTTTCTATAAAATACCATTTATTCTTAGTTTTTCCGCAGTTGGAATGATGCTGTGGACGGCAAATTCTGCAAAAGATTTTATGGGAAAATATCTGATGGCTACAGTTGGTGCAACAATTGGAACAGCTCCCTTCATTTTCTACTTTTTCAATACAGTATCTCCCTTCAGTCTTTATGTAAATATTATTGCGGTGCCAATATTTACAGTAATAGTCATTCCCGCTGGCATAATTGTGATTTTAATCTCACCATTACTTGTATTTCCTCAGGAAATTCTCAAATATTTATATACCAACATTGAAATTATACTGACTTCAATAAGGATGAATTTACCCGAAGTTGGATTGCTATCAGGTTTTACAATTTTAATAATTTCAACATTTAGTATTTATTGCGGTGCTCTTCTATCTGGGTTTAGACGCTGGGCAATTATTATCACGGGGATATTTGTCGTAATAATAATATCATTGCATTTTAGAAAATCGGAATTTCAGGGTGTCGTCTTTTTTGCATCAAAGAGGGGAGAATCCTCAATTATAACAGCGAAACACAATAGAATAATGGTTGATATTGGTTCAGAATATTCAGTCAAGTGGCTCATTGAAAAGGGGTTTTCCTCAGTAAGATATTTATATTTAACACATTATCACGCTGATCATATTAATTCACTCAAATATCTGTGCAACAGTGTTAATGTTCCGGTTATTTTTGATAATGGAAATATACAAAAAAGGAAGCATCTGAAAATTCTTTGTCCTGAATCACATTTTCGTACTGCTCCCGAAAGTCTTCAAGTCGGACATATTTCAATAAATTCAATCAATCGCTCAATGTGGACACACAGCCTCAGTGAAAACAATAATTCACTGGTGCTTAACGTGGGATTATCCGGGAAATCGATACTATTTATGGGAGATCTTGAAGTGGAAGCCGAAGGCAGATTATTAAATAAAATAGATAAACTAAATGTTGATGTTCTGAAAGCTGGTCATCATGGGAGAAAGACTTCATCTGGAAATGTTTTCAGAGATAACATCATTTTTAAAACAGAAATCATTACTGGGAATCCGGAATTCCACGATAAATCAAAAGTGGAAATGGAAGTTGACGGCAAAAAAATAATATATATTAACAATTCATCGTATTATTATAAAATAAGGTAGCAAAATGAAATACTTAATTGCTTTATTGATGTTAGGTTCTTCGAATAAAGAAGGCCTTTACGATTCATTTGTATTTATCCCTGGTTTTGATTTTCCAGAGGAAAAGACTTCATTCAAAAATTTTAAATCTGTCTGGAAATCAGATATCGCAGATTTTACAAGTATGATAACTGGGGTTAAAAACCATTGTCTTTATGCCGATCGCATTTTTCAAAATGGCAATAGGAAGTATTCTGTAAATGCTGCTCCATGTGTTTCGAAAAAATCATTGAAAAATTTTTCCCTCGTTGGAACGGGCCCGGATTATGTGCATTTATTTAAATCAAGTACCAGTTATTCCTCTGACTCAAAAGTTTCCGATGGTGGTTATGTTCGATTTGATTTATCAGATAAAAAATTGACTTTAAGGTATCGTTTCAATCGGACAAGGAAAACTTCAATATCGTTTATAATTGATTGGACACAGAAATTTTTATTTTTAAAACCAGACAACAAAAAAGTAGCCTTACTTCAGGATCTGCAGTTTAATTCAGTTGAACAGATTTTTATGCCATCCGGCAAAACTCGTTTACTGAGGTTTAATGATCGCGGTGAGTTCAGGTATTTACTAATGGAGGTTGTAAGTGTAGATAAGGAATCTGTTCTCCTTAATTACGCATTTTCCTCCAGAAGTAGAATACCCGCTCCGGGTATAAGACAGCTCTTTCGCTGGGATGTATCAACAAATATTTTTTTACGGCGCTTGCTTAAGATTGCTGAATTAAAATTTTATTTTTTACTTAAAAATATTGATCTTGGATATATTGATGAATATAGACAATTTTTATATATCTCAAAATTATTGGATCTATCCAGTAAAGAAAATCTGGACTTTAAAACAGAATTCAACCTACTTTTTCTATCTTTTAAGAAAAGGTATAAGAGAAAATTACTACAGGCGGGAAGTAACCAGGAATATACAAAAGTACCATGTTATGAAACAGATCTATCTGCTTTGCCTGATGACGTATCTGTTGTCTTTTCCGGCAATAGTTTGCTGATTTACCTCAACAAACAGGATTTAAAAGGAAGTGTACTCTCAAAATTATCTGGTAAAACTATTTTTCAAAGTCGTGCTAGATACATTGAAAAGGAGGGTGTTTGGATTTTAACAAAAAAAAGAAGCTTTTTAGCTCCACGATGTTATCAGAAAACTGATTTTGTTGATGTTAATCAAAGAGACATAAAAATTTATGCGGGCGGGATAATAATAGATAATATTTTTCAGATAAGATATTTATTGAAAAAGCATTTTTATCGCTTCAAGTAACTCCTCACTCATGGTACAAATTCAGATACAGGATATTTTCCATGACTGAAATTCCTCCAAGAGTAATCAAACGATATCCGAACCGAAAACTTTATGATACTACCGAATCAAGGTACATAACTGTCAAGGAAATCGGAGCTCTTATAAAAGAAAATATTATGGTTCAGATTCTTGATAACACTACTGGTGAAGATCTGACCCACGATTTTCTTTTGCAGGTAATCCGGAATCAGGAAAAAAAATGGAAACTATTTCCATTAAAGGCCCTTGTAGACCTGATCCGTTCTCAGGCATCTTCATCAACGGAATTTGTCGCTTCAGTTCGCAGAGAAGTCGATCAAAAGGTTCAGGATTTTCCCGGACTCAATGAACTACGGGAAACGGTTGAATCTTATCAGAATCGTTTTGAGGAATGGCAAAAATCAGTAGAAAATCAAATACATAGTGTAATAGAACTTCCAGCATCCCTCATTTCCAGAGAAGTTGACAACCTTAAAGAACGAATCTCCCAATTGGAAAAACTAGTTTCAGAACTAAAATCAAAACTCGATAATAAATAGTTAATGTCCTCTTGCATTTCCTTAACTTCTTTCCGAAATTGCTTGACTGAAATGCGAGTTTTCAAATTTTTCTTTGAATTTTTTTCAACGTTTTTTATATTTAATTGTCAATAAAACTGAAGGTTCAGTTTATAATGCGATGCATTGATTTCAGCATTTTGTAGTGGAATAGGTAACCCGAGGCTGGAGAACGGAATTTTATGCGTTCAGATTATCCATGGAAAATAGAACCGGCGTTCTATAAATTAAAAATTAATGATGTGAATAATCCCCAGAGAAACCATCCCCTCCATGACAGCGCAACAGTTTTTTCATACGCAAAAGATCGTTTTCATATTGCAGTGACTTTTGATGGAGTTAGTGAATCCAGAGAAAAAGATAAAGATCTTGTTAATATCAGTCGGGAACTTGAATGGGATCTGGAATCTTATTGTCGAAAAAGTTCACCTGAAGATATTCATCAAATTGCAGACTGGTTTAAAAACTCGATAAATAACGAAAAATACAGTGGAATGGGGGCGACAACAATAAGTCTTCTTAGATTTGACTGTCAAACATCAATAATAGATGGAATTTGCGTTGGTGATTCGCCCGCAGCTATCGGCAGAAGCGTAGTTCGTGGTGGTGAGGAGATTATTGAAGCTCAGATTCTCACCGCTCTTCATTCCGTTGCCAATGATCCTGGTATAATTACAAGACAATGGAAATACGGTAAAAACCTGGATCTTACAGTTTTTTCAACAGTAATACCTCAGTCCGAAACAGTATTTTTAGTGACCTTGAGTGATGGATACGGAAAACTTTCGGATAAAGATGTTGTTAGACTCGTAGACGATGACCTTCAGGATTCTAAAGTAGCTGTTTTTTTTCCTGATTTTGCCCGTGTATATCTCCCTGGGGCGGTGTATAATAAATTTCCAGAACTTAGACCTGATTGTGAAAAAAGTGTTTCATATTATCAGGTAAGCAAGAATCCTGAGATAATGTCATTTCTTGCATCTATTTATGATACTTTAACTCCTTCTGAAAAAAAACTTGCCGCTACCGTTGATTTGGATACCAATTCACTGTTTCAATTTTATCGAAATCCGGGTTCCTTTAAAAATGAAGATGGTGACGATGCAGACACTGTACTGTCGCGCTCCCATCCTGCTCTGGCGTGGATGCTTGGAGCGCCTTATAATGATGCCCGCGACGAAACGGGACTTGATGATTATCTTCGCGAATATATAATTGCGGAATTATTTATTGTAAGCATGTTAGAGGAAGTGTATTTTTCTTCTCTGGAAACTGGAGAAAATCTTCAAAGATCTCTCAAATCATTTTTTGATGGTCTTGGTCCAATTGCAGATGATTTCAGTGTTGCAATGTTTACATTAAAAAAACAGTAGTATTTTTCTGCAAAAACAACTTTTTGCTCATTTTAGATTCTTCTAGACCGCTTCATGAGTAAAAGGATCGAAATCTAAAAAGTGAATATTTGCTTCCAGTCTTTGTAATTTTCTATTGATATTAGACCGCTTGCCGAATAAAAGGATCGAAATTGGGAAATTTAATTCAAAGTTACATTCTTTTCAATTATTAATTGATATTGGATTGTTAGGCCCTGTTCCTGACCCTGTTTTCCTGTATCCCTGATTACCTGTTAAAAATATTCAGGGATACAGGTAAGCAGTAGCAGCAACTGGAAAATCAGGGGCTTTCGCCTGAAGCATTTCTTTAAAACGAGTCACAATCGTATTACTCCGCAAGCGGTTTAGAGGGGCTCTTTCCTGAAGATTTTCTTTAGAATAATTCACAATCACATTTCTCAGGAAGCGGTATAGATAAAAAATTTTAAGATCAATCATTTAAAAGTTAGAAAAAGACATTTCCAGGCAGCCCACCTACAAACGAACTCCTTGATTTTTTCTTTATTTTTTTATACAGATTGGTGAGGTGTTTTTTTAAGATATGAGTATTACTACACGTAAAGGCGATAAAGGCATTACTTCCATCATTGGAAATGTAAAGCTTCCCAAAAGCCATATCAGGTTGGAAACCATTGGAACAGTTGATGAATTATCTTCATTACTGGGCCTTCTAAGATCCCTACTAAAAAATGAAGATTCTTTGCAAATTATTGAAATTCAACGAAATCTTTTTAAAATAAATACTGAACTTGCCTTGGATAAACCGATAGAGATGCCCCTTGTTTTTATCGGTCCTGCAGATGTTGCCAGGTTGGAAAATTATATAAATTCTCTGGAAAAATCTGGATTTTCTCCGGGAAAATTAATTATTCCAGGAGGAGGCAACGAAATCAGTGCTTATTTTGATTTGGCCCGCACCGTTTGCCGTCGGGCTGAACGTCGAGTTGTCAGTTTGTTTTCAAAATACAAGCCCCTCGATGGAGATACTTCTATACTTACTTTTCTAAACAGGCTCTCGGATTTACTATTCCTGCTAGCAAGAAAACATGAAACTGAGCAAATAAGCACAGGAGATCAATGAATAAAAAAATAAGGTATATCATACCAAATATTTTAACGTTAACAAGTCTTTCTATAGGCATTATTTCAATTACGTATGCTATGAAAGGCAAAATACACACCGGTGCATGGCTGGCTTTTCTAAGTATGTTATTGGATCGATTCGATGGTATGACAGCCCGAAAGCTTGGCGCCAGTTCAAGTTTTGGTCTGGAGATAGACTCACTGGCGGATATTGTTGCCTTCGGAGTAACCCCAGCTATACTCCTTTATGCAATCGTATCTTCTGGAAGTCCCCACTTTCGCTCAGGCATTTTACAAGTTGTTCCTGTTGGAATATCTGTTTTCTGGGTAATTGCTTCCTGCCTGAGGCTTACAAAATATAATATAGTTGCTCAAGCTGGAGAATTTGATGATGTTTTTCAGGGTTTTCCAATGCCGGTAGCTGCTGGTTTTATTCTTTCTCCCATGCTCTTATTACTGAAATATTTTCCCGGTAGTGGCTATACAACGTCTTTTTATGATCCGCGTTTTCTCCCCATGCTTAAAAACAATAACGGACACTGGTTGTTTACAGTACTGGCAATTTGGGGAGCGTTAATTGCGATAGGAATGCTGTCTCCTCTCAAGGTTCCCAAATTTAAACCACCAGAAATTAAATGGAAGCGAATATATCTTGCTGTTCATGCGTTTACGCTTTATTTTATGTTTGTAATTCGTGCCCTGCCTGAATTTATAATGATCAGTGCGCTTGAATTTCTTTTAATTTCAATAGTTTTTCATTTAACCGACAAGAAAACAAAGGATATGAAGTATATTCCGATTACTGATGTCATGCAATGGAAAATAGAAACCCATCGAACTGAAGACTAAGCAATAATATCCAGGAGAGTTTTGTTCATCTCATCTGCGGTTTTTATAACCGGAATTTGAGCTGACTGAACCATTTGTGCCTGCATCATTTTTATGGCTTGCTCTGATATATCTATGGTATCACTGGTTTTCACTAGACTGTCCCCTGAAATTTCAATAGATTGAGCATTTTCAATATTAGACCGGGAAATATTGGATGAAGCCGCATACATCATAAGATGTGATCTGTTTATTCCAGAAAGTGCGGAAGACATGGCACTGATCATTTTACCCTCCAGAATATGACATCGGTTGTAAGTCGAAAAAACTTGAAGAAGCGGTTACTGTCCTGGGGGAAAAACTTACGAAAAATTTGGAAAACTGTATTTCAGGACAGTAACTAAATATATTCTTTTTTAATTATTGAATCTTTTTTCGGGACTTTTTTGACCATTAAAAAACCAATGAGCCATAAAAACAAGAAAACTCCCGACAGAACGCCAGTAACTAACGCCGTTTGAAGTTCATCACTGGTGGCTTTATCTCTTAAATTTCCAGAGGTAGCCAAACCGAAAAGAACAGTTAGTATAAAACCGAGTACGATCATGATCTTGGCTCCAGTCCCACGATAATAATTGATCTCTCTATTCCGGAAAGCTCCTTTTATAAATAGTAAAATACCATTCAGGATTATAAATAATCCAGTAATTGATATTAATATTCTGGACACTTCCGTAAACTCACCCTTGCCGTTTGAAGGACGGAAATTTTCACTGAACCCGGCAAATAGGAAAATGACTCCTGCAATGACAATAAAAAGTGAAAATAGAACATACAAAAACCCCATAAAACCTCTGGTTCGTCTGATGGGCGCATTATCAACAATATCTGGATTATCAATTATACGCTGCTGAAATAGAGCAGGATCCGGCCAGGAACCCGCAGGAGAGGTCTGAGCAAAGAACGAAATTATTCGAGGCAGAACAGTTTCTGTATGAACCCCCTTGGGAAGAGCAGCCTTCAGCGGTTCAAGAGGAATATTGTGATATGAGGCTAGATAACGAATACTGTTTTTTTCCAGTGATTTTAGAAGAACAACACCAAGTGTGATAGTCAGAGCAAGTGTAAGCAGGAAAATAACAACACCAATCGGTTCTTTGGCAAACTCCGAATAAAAAGCCCCAAAATCGTAGAAACCATGGAGGAGAATTGGTATTAATAGTCCGAAAAAAAGAAATAAAGAAATAGAGTTAGTTGACTTTGAAAATTTAGCCCTCCCGATAAAATATCCCATGATAACCCCGCAAAAAGCATGCAGTGGTATTGCGGTGACAGCACGTATAACGGCAAAGTAGAACCCGCCTTGGGCTACATATAAAATATTTTCAAGAGTTGCAAACCCCAGTGTAGATGCAGTTCCGTACACTATACCGTCATATGGTTCGTCAAAAGACAGGCTTTTCCAGGCAATCATCATTACCACAGCCATTTTAAAAAATTCTTCCGGTATTGAAGCGAGAACAAACGAGATATACATTGCTTTTCCAAAGGGATCCGTAGGTCCTGGCAAAATACCTTTAACAATTGCACCAAAAATCAGGACTGGAATAGCGCTGATAACACCTCCAAGTAAAATTTTTCCAATGAGGCTCTTTGGTTCTGGATGTTCATCGTGGGTGTAAATAAAAAGAAAAAGAAGTATTGATGGTGCGACGGTAAGGGCTATTGTCAATCCAATCATTTAACTGAATCCTGTTCTCCCTCTTCGGGCCAGATTTCTTCCTGAAGCCTTGAACCAAGTTTATTTCTGAAAAACTCGCTGATATCGTGATGTGATGCCATATTTAATGCTTGTTCGGAGAGGTCTTTGATTTCTGCGGCGGACACCTGACGGAACATTTTTTTAAGATGTGGTATAAATGAAGGAGGAACTGAAAATGTTCTTAAACCAAACCCCATAAGTATAAGAGCACCTATGGGCATAGTTGCCATATCACCACATATGGAAACTTCGATTCCGGCATTTAATGCACTATCGATGGTAAATTTTAACATTCGCAATACGCCGGGATGTAGAGGTCTGTATAGGTAAGAAATATTTTCATTTGCTCGATCAACAGCCAGTGAGTACTGAATAAGATCGTTTGATCCAATGGAGAAAAAATCCACTTCTCTAGCCAGAATATCACTTATCATGCAGGCAGAAGGAAGCTCGATCATTGTTCCAATAGAAATGTTTTCGCTTAGTTCATGTCCTTCCTGAGTCAACTCCTCCATACATTCATAATAAACATCCTTGGCTTCGTTAAGTTCATCCCAGGAAGAAATCAGAGGGAACATAATCTTAAGTTTAACTTCAGGCATTGAACTGTGGGCTCTGAGTATTCCCCGGATCTGTGCTTTAAAAAGTTTCCTGTTTTTTAATGCAAGTCTTATTGAGCGTAGACCTAGAGCCGGGTTGGGTTCGTTTAGAACTCCACCTTCTGTAGGAAATTTATCGCCACCAAGATCAAAAGTCCTGATGGTAATTGGGCCGCCCTTCCATTTTTCCATCAGATTCAAGGTATCCCTGAAATGGAGCTCTTCATTCATCGCTTCATTAATGTTTGATAAAAAGAGGAATTCTGTTCTATATAAACCAATTCCTTCTGCTCCATGAGTTATTGCTTTTTCAATTTCTTCTGCAAAATCAACATTAGCGTATACTGTAAGCTCCACCCCATCCATGGTAACAGCAGCAGTATGGCTCTCATTTATAAGATTCTGTTCCATGGCCAGAATCTTAATCATACGACGTCGGTATTCCCGGACATGATTTACATCGGGGTTAATAATAACTTCGCCCGTATTGCCGTTTACCAGAATAAGATCTCCGTTTTTTATAAGATCAAGTATGCCCCTTGCTGCGATAACAGTTGGAATTTCAAATGATTTTGCGATTATTACCGTATGAGAAGTAGCTCCACCTTTTTCCGTAACAATGGCTGTAACAGCATTTTTACAAAACTGAATTGTTTCTACCGGACTTAGTTCTGGAGCAATAACGATAGCATCAGGGGGAGGATCATGTGAAAAACACTCGAGACCGGAAATATTTCGTAAAATTCTATAGGTCACAAATCGTAAGTCACTGAGTCGTTCGTTAAAATACTCATTTTCAACACGAAGAAATATCTTTTCCCATTTCTCCATTACGAGATTAATAGCCCACTCTACATTAATGAGTCTGTCACTGATAAACTGAATCACGTCTTTGCGTAATTCTTCGTCCTTAAGCATCATTTGATGTGCTTCGAGTATATGTCCGGGATCCCGATATTCATCTCCTATTTTTTGTTTCAGGGCTTCAAGTTGTTCATAGCTTTTATCAATAGCAATATTAAATCTTTGTATTTCTATAGGAATTTCACCTTCACTTATATTGCGTTGAATATTTGAAACCAGTCTGGGTTGAACCACATAGGCTCTACCTATAGATATTCCTGGAACAACTCCCTTGCCTGAGACGAATATATTTATTTCACTCATGGTTACCTATTCATCAAATCCACTTTCAATGAGAGTTGCAATCTCTTTCACTGCTTCCTCAGCATCTTCACCGGTAGCCCTTATTTTAAGTTTACAGCCCTTATATGCCAATAGTCCAAGTAGACCCATAATGCTTTTTCCATTGGCGACATAGTCATTAAGTATTATTTCTATTTCGCTTTTAAATCGGGTTGTCTTTTCAACCAGAATTCTTGCAGGCCTTGTGTGAAGACCCTGTTCATTTACAAGAACAACATCTTTTTCATGTGTATTACTCACAACTGATTCTCCAAATTATTTATAAATATCTCTGTGGTTTACAGATACTTTATAATTCAACTTCCTCAAAGTGGAAGCAATTTTTTCTGCAGTATAGACACTCCTGTGTTTTCCCCCAGTACATCCTATATTTATTGAGAGATAACTTTTCCCTTCTTTTTCATACTGTGGAATCAGAAAAATAATGAAATCTTCAAGTTTTGAATAAAATTCCACAAAAATTTCTTTTGATTCAATATAGTCGCCTACGGGTCTATCTTTTCCAGTAAGCTCCCTCAACGAAGAAATAAAATACGGATTAGGTAGAAAACGGACATCAAAAACGAGATCACTTTCCATCGGTAAGCCGGATGAAAAGCCAAAGGAACAAACGTTTATTATTAATCTTGGTTTTTCCAGATCATTGAATATTCCAAAAACTTTACCGCGTAATTCATGAACTGTGAGATCTGATGTATCAAGAACCCAGGTTACGTCATCTCGAAGGGTTTTGAGTAATTTTCTTTCGTTTGTAATAGTCTCAAGTAGATCCATCCCGCCAAGAGGATGTGGTCTCCGGGTTGCTTTGAAACGATTCAGAATGATATCCCGATCCGCCTCAAGAAATAGGATCTGGACTGTATGATTCTGGTCTTCGATTGATTTTTTAACTTCTGCCCACTGATTGAGAAAATCCGCATTTCTGATATCAATAGCTATGGCAGCCTTATCAAACTCTCCATCTCTTACCAGAAGTTGAACAAACCCGTTAGTTAGAGGTACGGGAAGATTGTCAACGGCAAAAAAACCGAGATCTTCAAGAGATCTCAGTGCTACCGATTTACCTGCACCGCTTATTCCGGTTACAATAACCAATCTCATTTTACTCAATATCCTGTTCTATAACAGCCTCAGGAACATGGTTTATAAGAGCTTCGTTGAGCTTTTCCTGAAACATCTGAAAACTGTTAATTCCTCTTTGTTTAAGCAACTGATCTCTTGCTGCAACTTCGATGATTGTTCCAAGAGATCTACCTGGTCGTACGGGCAGGATTATGAGTGGAATTTTTATACCAAGTATTTCGAGATGTTTTTCGTCACTTCCAAGCCTTTCATATTCCTTTGTTCCATCCCATTCCTCAAGTTGAATAGCAATTTCAATTTTTTTTCTGTCCCTGACGCTGGCTGGACCGAAAAGGAAAGGAACATTTATTATTCCAAGTCCACGTATTTCCATGTGGTGCTTGATTATTGGTGTACCTCTGCCTTCCAACACATCAGGGTGATGTTTTTGAATTTCAACAGTGTCATCCGCTACAAGCCTGTGACCTCTTGTCACAAGTTCCAATGCAGCTTCACTTTTCCCAATTCCGCTTGGCCCCGTAAGAAAAACTCCAATACCAAGAACTTCAACTAAAACACCATGCATTCTTGTAATTTCTTTTGTATATTCATCAATAAACGAATCCAGACAATCAAGAAAATCACCGGTTTTTTTAGGTGTGGTGAGAAGAGGAATACTGGCTTCAAGAGACATTTTTTTTAGGAGAGTAGGAATCTCCTGATTTTTAGTAATAATTATACATGCAGGCTCCGTTTCAAGAAGAGTGGTGCATGCTTGAAAAAGCTTTTCATTGTCCGGCAGGTTGGACAGAAAAGATATTTCTGTGAACCCTAAAATAACTATTCCATGCTTACCTTTATTAATCTCAAGTCCTGTAAGCAACAATCCTGCTTTGAAATATCTGCTGTCTGAAAGGTCGTGCCAGAGGCCGTCAGAACCGTCAACTAGTGAAAGTTCAAGGGATTTTCCGCCATCTTCTAAAAGCTGTTTAACCGTAAGTCTGCTCATGTTTCTACCTGCGTCGTAAATTTATCATTTAAGGCTTTCAAAATAAATGATAAATTTTGATAAAATATTAATTATACCGTTTGCGGAGTAATACGATTGCGACTAGTTTTAAAGAAAATCTTCAGGAATGAGCCGCCTGTTTTCCTGTTCCTGCTACTGATTTCCTGTTTCCCTGTAATTTTTTAACAGGGACTCAGATAGTCAGGCAAACAGGATCAGGATCAGGTCATAAACATTCAACATCAAAGAATAATTACAAATTGTTTTTGAAAATATTCACTTTTTAGATTTCGATCCTTTTACTCCGAAAGCGGTCTAGTTAATGTCCTGTAATACCAAGTTTTCAAGTTTAGGCCAAATTCCTGCACAGGAGATTAAGAATGAAGGCCTTGTAATTATTATAGTGTTCTGAATAGCATGTTTTCGTAAACATGCTCAATTTTGATAAAAATTGAATTTCAGGACACGAACTAATTAGTT
>JAHJMN010000106.1 GCA_018821305.1 Myxococcota bacterium | reverse complement strand
TACTGTCCTGAAATACAATAAAACAAATTTTTCGCCGATTTTTTGCTCAGGACAGTAACCGCAAGGTGTTGAAAATATTACTAGTGGCCGGATAGAATTTTTAATAAAATTCTTCGCGAAGCGAATTTCCGGACACGAACTATTTCGGAAGTCTGAAGAGAGCATTGACACTGAGACAGATGGATGCCAGTTTACTCCGGGCACTGTCTCCCCTGCTGGTAAGAATCAAGGGCATGTCGCCCGCAAGAATAATTCCTGCGCAAACAGCTCCTGACTGAGTTGTAAGAGTTTTATAAAGAACATTACCAGCATCAATATCAGGCATTATTAAAATGTCAGCTGTTCCTTTAATTTCGCCCTTATATTTCTTTTCAAGAGCGCACCCCGTATCCATGGCAACGTCAAAAGACAGGGGACCTTCCACAATGCAATCCTCCCGACCGATAAAACGCTCCGCAATCTGGGATGCTTCAATGGAGCTTTCAATACTCTTGTTTACACTCTCAATAGCGCTGATGATGGCCACCTTTGGCTTCTGAATATTGAGAACTTTCGCTACTTTCAGCGTGTTTTCCAGAATCATCACCCGCTTTTCAAGATCCGGGTAGGTATTAACCGCCGCATCGGAAATTATCAGCAGTTTATTACGCTTGGGAATATCCATCACTACGCAGTGACTTATCAGTTGTCCCGGTTTAAGACGTCCGGAACTCTTCAGATAACGGAATACCCCACGCAGAATTTCCTCGGTTTTGTAGGACCCCTTCATGAGAATGTCCACTTTGCCCTCTTCCAGAAGTTCAATTCCCCGGGCGATGGCATCATCCGTATCCTCAATGATGTAATTTGAGTTATCAATAACAAGATCATAATCATATGCAATCTTGTTTATGGCGGTGTAATCACCCACGAGCATGAATCGCGCAACTTTGTAGGTCCCTTCCTCGTTGGCTTTTTTCGCCGCTAAAATGGCTTCCTCGTTGTTTGCCCCCAAAATCGCCACCGTTGGCAGGCGATTATCCTTCACAGTTATGAGAGTATCATCAATGAGTTCATCAAGGGTGCGAATCATTGTGCCGGGCTTACGATAGAAGATGTTACGCTGGAATATCTGCGTGTCCATCGTGACGTCTTCCGAGCGCCTTTTCCGAGCGAGTTCATCCCGATTGGCAGGATAATTGGAAAGACTTGTGGGACTGTAAATGCCGTTCAAAAGGCCCGCAGCGAGGGCTTCATGCTCTAAAGAACCGGGAATAACTACAAGGGGCCAGTTTCCGTGGATATTATCACGGATACGTCTTGTCATATCCTCGCTCCGGGCGAGTCCGCCGGAGATCGTAGCGTAATCGGCAATGGAACCATCGGCGCAAAGTTTCAGCATTGAGCCGGAAATCTGTCGTGCATAAAAATCATATATAACATTAATTTTCGACTGCTGAACTTCATTTGCCCCCTTCATTGTGAAACTTTCAAGGGCGCGGAAGTCGTTGGTTCCAGCTAAAGAGAGAAGGCCGCCGGTTTTAAAGACAGCACTTTCCAGCTCTTTTATGGTTATCTGGTCATGCTTCATTGCATCTACAAGGCGGGGCATATCGAGCTTTCCACAGCGATTGGCCGAGGGGACACCACTGAAAGCATCGATAACAGATGTCACACGGTTTCCCTTGTGCAGAGCGATACTTGTTCCGCCCCCCACATGGGCCGTTATGACACGAAGATCCGCAGGATTAACACCGCTGATGCTCCCGATAACTTTCAGTACAGCTTTATGGTTAAGGTAATGGGCGCCGGTGCCGTCCGTTCGTATCTTTGCGAGCCCTGTTATTCTCTCAACCATTTCAACTTCATCGGAAACAACGGGATCCGTCACCGTGAGTAAAATATCACCTTCATTGGTTGCCCGGGCGGCTATCTTCTTGCCTATGAACACAGCCATGTTACTTGCGTGATTAATACGCGGATTCTCAAGGTCACGGATCATATCCTGGCATACGCGGTACGTACCTCCCGGGACGGGCTTCATAAAACCGCCACGGCAGGCAATCCCACGAAGATCACCGGGATCCAGACCTACACTTGACATCCACTCGAGTATTTGCACAGTTCGCGATTCAACACCGTCCGTTTCATCGGGGTTTATGTGAACTTCGTTTTCTTCCATCCGTTCAAGACCACGGAACCAGGCGACTTTCGTGGATGTTGAACCGGGATTAATCACAAGAATATTTGGATTTTCTTCATCAATGATGGACAAAAGTGCCGGATTGACAAGACGACTCATAATGATGCGGTTTCCCGGGAAACTGCGTTCAAGCTCAATGAGGTAGGATATAAGACTCCCCGCAAGAAGATTCGCATTTAAAGACCCACGGATATGATGAAGGGCTGTAACCATGGATATGATTTTTGCCCTGACGGCATCGATTTGATCCCAGTCCTCAGCTTCGTCAATTTCCCCCCGGAACTGGTTTAAAACCGAAGGCCCGAGACCCTCAAGTTGACGATCCGTACTCTTCAAAAGTACGTTGAACTTGCCGATTTCCGATATGGTGTCCATGAAAGTTCTGAAATTACTCATTTATAATCCTGGAACCTTTCCTGAAGGTTTAGTCTTTAAGGGCTTCATCTGCCATTTTGTGAAGGGTACGACGGAAAAGCTTGCCCGTGGAGGTTTTGGGGATTTCATCAACAATGAAAATCCGCTGAGGCTGAAGGGATTCCCCGGTTTTATCCAGAATAAAACTGTTGATGGAATTTTTAAATTCTTCCATATCTATCTGTTCCTTAGGGGAAATGAATGCCACCAGATCCTCGGCACTTTGTCCGCCGTCGGATACGATGATGCAGACTTCTTTGACGTTTTCGTGAAGAGAAATAACCATTTCGAGCTGTGAGGCAATCATCTGTACCGTCATGCTATTTATCCCTTTCGTTTATAAGTTTTATAATTGATTCAGGATTTGCCAGATATGAAAGATCTTCAAGTTCGCTCAGATCATTTTCGACGATTCGATGCAAAATGGGACGCTGCACCTTGCCACTGCGGGTTCTTGGAAGCTCATCCAGGATGAAAATCATGTAGGGGATAGCAAAATCACCTATGTTTTCCTGAATATAATGCTGAAGATGCTTTTTCAGAGATTCTTCGGATTCCCCGGTCTTTGTGGACACGAAAACCACAACCCGGTCGCCTTTTTCTCCGCCTTCAATTCCTATAACAGCGGCTTCTCTGACGTTTTCGTAGGAACTGATTGTTGCTTCCAGCTCCTGAGTACTTACGGAAAATCCGTCGATTTTAAATACATCGTCAAGACGTTTCATGAAATACCAGAAGCCGTCCGTATCCTGCCGTCCACCGTCGTTGGTTATAAGCCAGCCACTGTAACGGGAGAAATGAATATTAACAAAGCGGTCATGCTGTCCCCAGATAGTAACAGCCATTCCGGGCCAGCTGTTTCTGAAGGCGATCTGTCCGGATTCATTGGGGCGACAAACGTTGCCCATTTCCGTAAGGATATATGGAATTACACCAAAAGCCGCAAGGCCGATGGAACCTGTGCGTGAGAGCTCCGGCAATGCATAGGTGCTCATCACACTGACCCCGAGATTCCGTTGAATCCACAGATTTAAAACGCCGGATGCTTCCCATGCGAAGGTTTTGCCCACACGAACGGCCTGCCTCGGGCTGAGAATGTCTCCCACATTAGCTATTATCTCAAATCTTGATTTCATTTCCACGCCGGAAGCATCGTCCAGAATCGACAGAAAATACTGAGGATTGGCGATCATTGAAACATGGGCGGACAACGATGCAATGGAATCAAGAAAAACTGCCCCACCCTGAGGTGCGTTTTCAACGGTGATTATTGAATCTCCTCCGAGAAGGGGTCCCCATAAACCGTAAGCCTGGGTTGCAACGGCACTGCGGTCTAAAGATGACCAGATACTCATTGAATGTGGGTGATTTGCATGGAAAATATTACGATGAGAAATCGCCGCATTCACAAGATAGGGGCCTGTCTGGAAAACATAACCCTTGGGCTTTGCACTCCCCGTGGAGTGATAATATATAAAAAGCGGAGATGAACTGTCCACAGCGCCGAAGGCTCCGTCAATAGAGGGGCATGAAGTATAGGACTGTCCAGCCTTCCCGGCTCCAAGATCTATGATTTTCGAACCTGCAGGCATTTTCAGTCTTGAAACAGACTCATTGTATCGACTGTCTCCGGAAGTAGTGCGAACAAACAGAACCTCAGGCTCACAGTCATCAAGTACCTTCTGGACAAAAGTGACGGGATAACGACTGTTTATATGAACATAGGGGTTTCCGCTGCAACTGCATGTAAAGGGAACCAGAATCGAATACAGGCATTCATCGAAATAAAAAGCAATACGCTTTCCTTTTTCAATAGAAAACAAAGTCTTCGATGCCAGTTCAAGGGCAAGATCTCCGAATTTTCGAACGGAAATCTGCTCGGAGTGACCCGCTGATACATTAATAATAAGCGGTTTTTCACCGTTGCCTTCCGCTATAGCTGAACCTATGACGTTATCCCAGACATTAAGGCGCCCCCCCTTGAACCAGGAAATGTTTCCAGCTTCGAAATCCTCGCTGAAGGTCTCCGAAAAAGGAGTTTCCCAGGTCAGAACTGAAGCTTGAGCCTTCCAGTAGGTTTCCGGGGATGTCACAGAGGTATGATATTCTTCTCGATAATGTTGAATGTTTCTGAAGTTCGGGTAGCTGGAAAAAGGCATTTTTCCTCCGGTGTTGACAGGTATATACTCTGACAGGCAAAAAGCCATTGGTATATCCACGAAACCTAAACTGCCTCACTTGAACGCCGGGGTCAAGAATAATTGTGAATTTTTTTTCGATATTCTGCAATCCCTTGCTACAGTGGGCTTTGAATCATATTACAGACTTCAGATACCGTTCCCCGAATCAGGCTTTATCCACTTTTTGCCGGGTATTTTTAACTCTCATTCCCCCTCGATTCGACCTCATGCAATGGATGCCGGATCTGAAAAAATCATTTTTTGCTTTGACAAAATAAAAATTCAGGGTACTTACTAACGTTCCAAGTGCGTTATGTCACATACTTGTATTAACCAACTATTTTTTTCTAAAGGAGAGTATCAAATGCGCAGATTTTTATCTATTCTTTTCGCAGCGATGCTGTTCACATCTTTCATCACCGCCTGTGACGACGACGATGATAATAATAATAATGTGAACAACACCAACAACACGAACACGAACAACACGAACAATACCAACACGAACAACACGAATAACACGAACAATACCAACAACATGAACAGTGCTGTTGGTGGACCCTGCCTCGTTGATGCTGACTGTGTAAGTGCCGGCGCTACATGTTATACTGAGCCTGCTGCTGGTTTCCCCAGTGGATATTGTGTAGTCCTCGAATCTGAAACTTGCGAAAACGGAGCTGTTTTACTTTATACTGGTGCTGGCACTCCCATTTGCGTAAAAGCCTGTAACCCAGAAAACACTGGCGAATGCCGTGATGCATATGATTGCGTGGGTTATGATGAAGAAGATCCTACCCTCGGTTACTGCGGCCCCGCTTGCGCTGATGCTGGCGACTGCACCGTAACAGGAGAATGCGGTACTGATGGCTATTGCACAGCTCCTGCTGAGGATTGTGGCAACGGCATCGATGATGACTTCGATGGTGACGCTGACTGTGCTGACTCCGATTGTGCTTCCGACGCCGCTTGCGGTTGCCCCGAAGACAGTTATGACAATCACTCTGGAAATGATGCTTACACTTGGGATACAACTGCTTCCCTTGAAGGTCAGATTTGCGGTCCCGCATTCTCCGACTGGTATGCCATCACTCCCGGTGCTGGTAATTTTGAACTCACACTTTCTTTCACCAATGCTGACGGCGACCTGGACCTTTACCTTAATGATTCCGATTTCGAAGAAATCGATTCCTCTGCTGGTGTCAGTGATGTTGAATCTGTGATTTTCACCGCTGTAGATGGCGCAACCTATTACATCGAAGTTGCTGGTTATGGCGGAGCTATCAATGATTATACACTGGCCCTCGGTCCTGCACCTGCAGACTTTGATGCCACTATCGTTGCAACACCAACTACCGGCGTTCCCGGTGGCAGTGTTTCCCTTGAAGTTACACTTGAAAACGTTGGCGGCAACACTGCTACTGGCGTTACAGCTGAATTTACAACAACCGATGCTGACATGACAATTACCGGCGCATCCCACACTTATGGCGACATCGCTGTTGGTGCTACCGCTGCTGGCACATTCACTTTCGACATTGCTGCTACCCATGTAAACAATACTCCTGTCACAGGTCTCATTACTGTTACCGATGCTGACAGCAACACCTGGACCTTCCCCGTAAGCGTTGCAGTTCCTTATGCAGTTCTCGGAATTGACGGTTATACCGCTGTCGACGGCACTGGCGATACTCAGATCGATGCCAGCGAAACCGCAAACATCAACTTCTCCGTTATGAATAACGGCGCTGCTGCCACTTCCGGTGCAGTAAGTGCAGTTGTAACTATTGACGCTGCTTCCACTGTAACCGGCGCTACCCTTACTCCTCCTGCAAGCACTGAATGCTCTGCAACAGCTCTTGCTGCCAATGCAGCTGCTGCTTGTGGTCAGTGGGCTGTAGTAGTTCCCGCTGGTGCTGTTGATGGTCAGACCATCATCCTTAACATCGAAATGACTTCCGGTACCGATACCTGGACAGCTTCCAGAACCATTACCCTCGGACCAGTATCCTTCATGTCAGTTCTTACTGCAGCAGATCCTTCCGGTGACCATGTCCCCGCAAGTAATCCCTGCGATATTTCTGACCTTCAGTACATGGTAGATGGTGGCATCCTCTACTTGAGAGTTATGTTCCATTCAGCTTGTGATGTTGGTGGACTTACAGACGTTTATCTCTCCGATAACGTTCAGTATTCCATTACCCTTACACTCGAAGCCAATGCAAGAGCAATCTGGTCAAACTCTAATGGCTGGGCTTCTCCTCTTGCAAATCCAGCTTCATTTGCTGTAAGCCCCACAACCGGCTCTTCTGATATGATCGATTTTGAAATCGCTATCTCTGACATCCCGGATGTAGATGTTTCCTCAAATATGGCTTATACCTACGTAGCAGTAACCGAAAGCCTTGCAAACGGTTATCGTGACTATGCTCCAAACGTAGATGGCGCTGGCGACCCTGTCATGATGCCTTTTAGCTGGTAGTAGCCCCCCTTTATAATCCCTTACTTCATTCATTAATTCTTTCCTCAGGGTGACGTCATTTACGTCTATGTGATTACCCTCTTCGCATTTCGCGTTGCGAAATTGCCGTACCCGGATCCCAGCAGGGTTTAAACCCTGGCTAACTATAGGCGGTCTACGAACGCCTTTATGATCCGCGGATTCAGGGTCGTGTTCGGATTCAGGGGTGGCGTCATTCACGTCAGTGTTATTACCCCAGCGCCGTCCCGGCTCTTACGAGCCGGGCTGATAAGCTTGCGCCCGTGTGGGCACAGGCTCATGATCTGCGGATTCAGGGTCGTGTTTGGATTCACGGGTGATGTCATTCACATCTATGTGATTACCCCAGCGCCGTCCCGGCTCTTACGAGCCGGGCTGATAAGCTTGCGCCTGTGTGGGCACAGGCTCATGATCCGCAGATACAACATCGTGTTCGGAATCGCAGATTTGATTGAGGATTGTTTCAATGCACATATTCGATCACGCCTGAAATTTGGGGGCGGTTTCAATGCACATGTTCGATCTTGCCGGAAATTTGAGGTCGGTTTCAATGCACATGTTTGATCACGCCGTAAATTTGGGGGCTGTTTCAATGCACATGTTCGATCTTGCTGTAAATTTGGGGATTGTTTCAATGCACATATTCGATCACGCCGGAAATTTGAGGTCGGTTTCAATGCACATATTCGATCACGCCGGAAATTTGGGGATTGTTTCAATGCACATATTCGATCACGCCGGAAATTTGGGGATTGTTTCAATGCACATATTCGATCACGCCGAAAATTTGGGGGCTGTTTCAATGCACATATTCGATCATGCCCGAAATTTGAGGACTGTTTCAATGCACATATTCGATCATGCTCGAAATTTGAGGTCGGTTTCAATGCACATGTTTGATCTTGCTGTGAATTTGGGGATTGTTTCAATGTATAGAATCAGTCGACGTTGATAATTGTGAGGTCCATGCCGCCTACGTAGCCGTAACTGACGTGTTTGTCAAAGCCGCTTACAATGAGGCCTACGGGCTTGGTGGCACGCAGAACATGGTAGCCGTCGTTCTGGATCCACGGTTCGATGTTTTCACCGGGGGGAAGGGAGGGGTCAATAAGGGGGAAGGAAAGCTGACAGTTTATGATTTCATAGTTAAATGACTGATCAACCTGGGCGTAGCAACTTGCACGCTTTTTCGTACACTCATAGGATGAAATATCCCGGTAATCCAGCGTGATGTCGGTACCGTAAGGAACAACAATTGTAATAAAATCGAAGGCGTACTTGTCGGGCGTAAGAAAAACGTAGTAGTCGCGCCACTGCTCCACGGGAGGAACCATAATGAAACTTGGATCACCGCCGGGAAGGTCCAGGGGAATGCCCGTGGTGCCCTGCCCTCGCATGAACTGCCCCACGAAAAGGGGTTTGTCCGATTCCACAACCATGTCGCAGTAGGGATCGAGATCCACGTATTGTCCGGCACTGAGCATAAAGTTATCGTTCGGTGGAGCCATGGTTGTAAACACTGAAGTCTGATCCTTGAGAGCAAGGATTCGAAAGACGTCGCTTTCTTCGATTACGGCACACTGGCCCCCGGCGTTTGCTACAGCGGGGGTCCGTGGAGGCGTCCGGGCAAGGACAAACCGGGAGCCGGCGCTGGAATCGGGAAACAACTGATGCTCAAGGTGGTCGGCACAGCACTGACGGTCGCCGAAAGTCTCCCACATGGGAACGTCGGATGCTTCACTCCCCGTAAAAACCGAGATGGGCTTGTCCGAAGTAATCTGTGACCCGGTGAAATCAGCCCCGAAGGCCCCCGTTTCCAGGTTTAAAACATCAAACTGATCGAGGTCGAAACGAATGGTTTGTCCGGCTTTTGCCGCGGGAATCCGGTCCCCGTCCCCAACGATGTCCGTTGACAATGTAATACTGACGTCAGTACCGGGTTTTGTAGCCACGATGGTGAGAAACGCCCTGAGATGATTGCCGAAATCGTTTTCCGGCTGATCCGTGTCTGCAATGGTCTGAGGCCAGGATAAAACAAGATATTTGTTATCCAGCGCCGTCACGGGAAACAGAATGGATGCATCGTTTGAAAAAACACTGACGTTTTCCAGCGGGTTAAACTGATACGCCGCCACGGGAGATGTGGAACGGATCCGATAAGCGTTTGAAGTGATAGCGCTGTGGGTTCCTGTATTAAAAGTGCCAAAAGGGCTGCCGTCCACTTCCGCTGAAGGAAGATTGATGACTCGGAGGCCTTCCGGAGGAACGTCGATTTCCTCAAGGATTTCAATTTCTCGGGGCCAACCGGGAGGAGCGATGTTTCGTTCCACGGTGACGCGGGCTGTAATGTTGCGGGGATTTGAGACTACAACGGAAAACTGCTGAGATGCTGCATTTCCGGAAGATACGAGGGCATTATCAAGGTCCACCGCCCAGTACTCACACCCGAGATAACTGCGATTTTCAATAGCTTCGGCGCAGCCGTCCACGCAGCGTCCTTCGGAACAGGAGTAATTCTGACTTACGTCACAGGAATAGATGACTTCTCCGGGATAGCCGTTTTCATCACAGACGGCAACGCCCTGCCCGCTGCAAACGGGGGCACCGGGGACGCAGGGTCGACAACCAAGACTGTGGACGCATCGCTGGTTTGTCACTGTGCAATTGCGTTCTTCGTAGGTACCATTGGGATTGGTGCATTGCTTTGCAGTGTTTCCGTCACAGTAAATGCGCCCTCGCTCACACTCGCCGGGAACCGCTTTTTCAGTGCAGGCAAAAAACACAAGGAAAACAACCGTTCCTGACATTAGAACTATAAAATTACGATAAAATGCATTCATTTCAGTATCAATATGTGAATCTGTCGCCGTCGGCGGCATTAGCTGACCAGTATCTTTTATTGAGATACCGGTAGGAGAAATTGTTGAAATCCAAAGATGGCACCAGAACGGACTGAAGGTTCCAGTAAATCTCTCCGGCGGGAGTCTGAGGAACACCCTGAATCCCGCTCAGATCCGGCAGTGTGTAGGACGCCATTTCACCATTTATATAAACCGTCCACCAGGGATCGCCCGCGGGGAACGTGCGGTACTTTATGGAGACGAAGGTGGGCTTTACTACGCCGGAGTTGTAAATAAAACGATTGTTCACAGGAGGCTCGACCACGGGGGAAACAGGCGAAGGAAGGGCCAGGAACGAATCCATTACCACGGGATTATCAAACGTGGACTGAATAAAATACTGGCTGAAGGGATAGGTTCCGTTATTGTGGACTTCCGCATAAACGCTGTAGGATGCGTCGTCAAGGGGGCCGGCAATGGCCATGAGATTATCAAATAAAACCGTCTCGACGTTCTCCGAAGATTTGAAAATAGTGTCTTCCCGAAGGATAAAACCGTCACTTCCGAGATTCATTATGAGCTTGACCCGTAGCTCCACAGGGCCGTTTACGGGATCGAGGGGCGGAAGGTTTGAAAGGTTCACGGACATGGATGTGTCGAGAAAACGGTCGATTTTAAGGTTGTAGGAGAAACTTTCCCCGGGACCCGCTACGATGTTTCTTATAATTCCGTAGGCCGTTGGGGTGAAATTTTTACCTTCGGCGTCTTCGTACCCTGCAAGGGCGTAAAGGGCGAAGACTCCGGGCCATATCGTCAGGGCAAACGGGTAACCGAAACCTTCAATGCACTGAGTCACTTCGTAGATTTTGTAGACCGCTGCCGCAGCATTGTCGTACCACGAAAGGCTCTGATACAGGCGGATAACTTTAATATATCCTTCAGGAATGGGGTCCGGAACCATGGTATCAAACTTACAGGAGTAGTTGAATTCATCAAGGCGCAGGGAAATACCGCCACTTACATGGGAATAAACGCTGTCAGGAATGTGTGGAATCCCGCCACCCTGTGACGGAGGATCCGCAAGGGGAGTAAGAAACACAGTGATTTCCGATGCATCAAATCCGATGAAACTCGTAGTCTCGAAATCCGTCATCGCCGCTGTAACCATCTGAAGGCCCTTGAGATCCGGTGATGAGAAGGTAATCTGCCCCGTTTGTGACGCATGCCCTTTAAACGGAGTGTTCGGATCTGCTCCGAGCATAACGAAGGCGCCTTCCACGGGCTCCTTTGTGTAGTAGTTAAGAACCGTTACCGTCACACTTCCGTTGACGACAATGCCGTTCATGCCACCGTAGCCGGGATCCGCACTTTCGTAGTATTCAAAGGCATCAACAGTTTTAAGTTCCGTGCCGTCTGCATGTTTTACAGTGAAATCAACTACACCGGGGTTTGCAGCGGGGGTTTTACCGGTAACGAGGCCACTGGAAATATACTCGACATCTTCAAGAAGTTTGTCGCCGAGGTAAAACTCATCGTCGGATCTGAATTCGTTATCCGGGCTGTAGATCCGGATGAGGGTGCCTCCGGCAATGGGCCCCGCGGAAGGATCCAGTTTGACGGCGTCGTAGGTGTAAGCATTTTCCAGCACTGCCAGGCTTGAATCGCCACGAACAGCTTTGACTTCTACGGTTCCGGCATGACCCGCAGGCACCGTAGCAAGCATCCGGTTCTGATCCACATAAAACGTTTCGTTGGGATCCGCCCAGGTATCTCCAAAATAAATGTGAGTGACTTCATCAAATCCAAAACCGCGTATCTCAACCTGGGTCCCGCCGAGGGAAGGCCCATGGGAAGGTGTAACCAGAGTCACACGAAAGGAGGAATCCACCCCGGCATCATTATTGTTATTTGATGAATTATTTACGTAATTATGATCGTCATCGACTTTAGAACAGGCAATAAATGAAAAGATCATTGAGATAATTAAAAAACGACGCATGGAGTTGACTCCTTTTCTCTCAGGGTGCCCGGAAATACAATCAAGTATTAGATTGTGAATCAAAACGAATTTCCGAACACATTATCAATTATACCTGATTTTCAGGACTTTCAACAAACTGTTTTTAAAAGTCAGGAAGCCGCCTTAAGTGTCCTGCTATGATTGAGGTTCAGGAAGGAGATTATGAACTTTGATGCATTCCCGGAGATTTGCAAAACTGTAGGGTTTATTGATCAGCCCCGTCAGGCCTTTTCCACGGAATCTTGATTCAACTTCAAGGCTTGAATATCCGCTGGAGATGATGATTCTAACATCGTCCCGGATTTTCTTCATTTCGTCAAAACACTTTTCGCCCCCCATTCCGGGCATTGTGAGATCCAGAAGAACAAAACGGATTATTGCGGCATTTTCTTTAAATATCTCCAGGGCCGTCTCGCCATCTGTAGCTGTAAAAACGTCAAAACCGAGTTTATGGATCATTTTCTCCGCTACTTTGCGGATCATGTCTTCATCGTCAACGATTAAAACGGCGTTCTCTGAAATGGATTCCGGTGCATTTTCAAGGTTCGGTTCGATATTGGCATCAGCTAAAGCCGGAAGTATAATTCTGAAAGTAGTTCCTGCGTCTATCTCACTGGATATAAGATAGCCCCCACCATGAGACTTGACGATTCCGGAAACCGCAGGAAGACCGAGGCCTCTGCCCATAAACTTGGTGGAAAAGAACGGATCGAAAATGAGGGGTAATACATCCGGAGAAATTCCATAACCGTTATCCTGAACTTCAAGAAAACTGAACCAGCCTTCCTCAAGGTCAAAGTCCGACCAGAACTGCTCAAGTTCTGCCGAGGAAAGAAAACTGCTCCCCGTTGACACCAGAATATTACCACCTGTGTCTGCCAGCGCTTCGGCGGAATTGGTCATGAGATTAACTATAACCTGCCTTATCTGGGATGAGTCTCCGGATATGGGCAGTTCATCACGGGAACTGGTCACCGTAATTGAAGAAGAAAGAGGAGCATTTACGGAAACGAGTTGTGTCGAATCGGCAATGAGATCCTGAAGCCGGAATTTTTCGATAATGTATTTACCCTTACCAGAGTAGGCCAGAAGTTGGCGAACCAGATCCGCTGCCCGCCGGGAGGATGTTTCGATGGCGTCAATATATTCATACAGCGTCTGCTCGGAGGAAACTTCCATCTTTGCAAGATTGGCGTTGCCCATTATGGCCATGAGCAGGTTGTTAAAATCATGTGCTACACCGCCAGCGAGGACACCAAGACTCTCAAGTTTCTGAGCCTGATACATTTTTATTTGAAGGGCATGCTGCGCCACCCTGTCTGCGTTGGCTTTTTCCCGGGTCAGGGCCAGAACCAGGTGTGATGCAAGTTCCGAAACAAAGCGCGATTCATCTTCGTGCCATGTGCGGCATGGTGTGGAAAATTCAAGTTGAATCAAGCCAGCGAGCCGGTTGGATATTTTGAGAGGAATGTTGCAGATTTCTTCGACCTGACGACGCTTAAACCACTTCCATGCGCCATCAAAGAGGCTATCTTCTGCATGATGAACAACAAAGTTAGAGGTTCGCAGTGCCTTAATAAGCGGAGCATAATCAGTGCGAGAGAAGGACCTGCCTTTATAAAAACGTTCTCTGGGCCGGGAATACAGGGCCGAGCAGTGATAAATATTGTCTTTCTGCCGGAAATGATAGATGGACGAAAAATCAGCTCCTAAGACTTCACAACATATCCGCGCCACCATTTTAGATGTGTCATCCATGTCATTATCAGAACTTCCAAGCTCCAGCAAAGCATCTCTCTGGGCCTTGAGTCTGGCGAGGGCGGCGGATTTTTCCGATTCAGTCTGAAGCTTTTCGGTTACATCCGTAATGGCACAGATAGCTCCCGTAACGTTTCGTTCGGAATCAAAAACCGGGGTTGTAGAGGCTCTCAGTCCAATAATTCCCCCGGTAACCATTGAAATATATTCGCCTTCGTAAAAACCTTCTTCCCCTTGAAGTGGTTTTCGGAGTGCAGGAAGCGGACGTTTATCGGGAATATTTTCAAGATTAAACCCAATAAGGTTGTCAATGGGGTTTTGCATAATAGCTGAAAACATGGCATTACTCTCAATAATGCGCATATCTTTGTCATACATCATGATCCCAAGAGGGAACTTGTTGAAAATGGTTCTGTAAAGACGCTCGCTTCTGGTGAGTTTACGCGTAGCTTCATGGAGTGCCGTCTGGTCCCGGAACACGAGAATCATGGAAGGCCCACTGAAATCCAGAATTGAACTTGAATTTTTACGGACTTCAAATATCCGCCACTGACCTTTGTTATCAAGAAGTTGAATGATCCCCGGTATTTCATCGACCCGGGTCCAGTCTATTTTCTTCTTTTCATGAAACGAATAACAATCAAGGATGCTCGATACGGCGAGCCCACGCAGGTTAGGAGAACCTTCCCGAAGGAAGGGAAGCATGAACCTGTTTACAACAAGTATGTTCTGAGCACTATCCAGCGCAATAACACCATCATTCATGCTGTCGAGAATCTCCAGCAAATCGGATTCGCGTTCGGAAATGCGCAACTGCTTTATTTTTTCGTTTGTTATTTCTACCAGTTGTTCAGCTATAGCGTAAATGTCACCTTTTGAGTCAATAACTGGCCAGGCTCTAACATCAAACCACATGCTCTTTTCATGATAAAACATGTGTTTTTGCTGGGGAAGACCATGGGCACGGACTTTCTCTCCCAAAAAAAGAGGAGGCCTGAAGTCAGGTTTAACCATGGAAGACTTCCACAAAGCCCGAGCAGCTTCATTAATGAAAAGAATTTCCCCACTTAAATACTGCACTGTAAAAGGATCGGGCATAGCCTGGAAAAAACTGAAATCGTTTAATCTATACAATGCATCCGCAGATTCCGTGTGTAAGTCTTTAAGTTTCCGGATTTTAATGTCCAGAGCAGCAAACTTGGATTTTAATGATGTAAGTCCATCCATACCAGAGACCTTTTTAATAAACAAAACCATATATGAAATCTATTTAAAATCAAAACTATTTTTCTTAGAAACAAATTAGTTTTGAACATTGTAAAACAGTTTTTTTTGCTTTTTCAGAAATTCGTAGTATTAGAAATATGTCTATTATGGAGGTCGAAATGAAAATATCTAAAATTTTATTAACTGCTGGTATCAGTTTTGTTCTATTGGGTTGCGGCGACGATGACGACAGCTCTAATAACTCAAATAATACGAACAATACAAACAACCAGAATCCCGCATGCGAGGCCTTTAACGCATGGCTTTCCGATTGCAGCAACTGCTCTGCAAACAACTGTGACTCATCCTGGGCGTCTCTTACTGCAAGTGAAAAGACAGATCTTGAAGAATGCATAACGGTTTTCGATAGTGCTACCATCTGTACAGATTTCACATCTGAAGTTGCTCTTAATGATTGTGTAGGAGCAGCTCAGGCCGCCCTTTCACTGGATTGCAGTGTAGATCCTGAATGCGGTAATGGCATTTGCGAAACTGGGGAAGAAATGACATGCGTTATGGATTGCCCCACCGAATACTGTGGTGATGGTCAGTGCACTGGTGACGAAAACCCCGTAAATTGTTCTCAGGATTGTGATGGACCTTACTGCGGTGACGGTAACTGTGAAGAAGGGGAAGATGCAACAAACTGCGAATTTGACTGCGTTCCCGACTGTGGAAACACATACTGCACCACGGGTGAAGACTGGCAGACCTGCCCTCAGGATTGTCCGAAAACTGCCTGTAATTACTATGAAGAATGGATGAGTTCCTGCCCCGGTTGTGCATTCTCCGTAGATTGCCAGACAGCATATGACAATGTCGACATGGGAACCAAAGCAATTCTTGATGATTGTCGTACGACATTCTACTCAAATCGTGGAACCTGCGACCCCACCGCAAATCAGGATCTCCAATATTGTGTCAGCTATCTTGAAACCGTCTTCGGCTACGCCTGCGAATAGAAGATTCCCCCTATAGACCGCTTCCTGAGTAAAAGGATCGAAAACTGAAAACTGAATATTTGATTACAGTTTTTGTAATATTATTTTGATATTGAATACTTACGCACTGATCCTGATCCTGTTTGCCTGATTACCTGAGTCCCTGTTAAAATAT